>JAHEKB010000054.1 GCA_024638525.1 Bacteroidota bacterium | reverse complement strand
ACGGAAAAGCTTCTACGTATTTCTTTTCTTGAAAGTACTGGTTGAACATAGACAAGGCCTTGACAGTTTCCACACTGTCAGTCCCCCATTTGTTGTCACATGGAGATTCCTGTGCTGAACTGATACCCGCCATGAGTACCATAATGCTTAGTAGTATGATCTTCTTTATTCTCATTCTTACTGATATTTCCTTGGTATGAACCATTTGTCGTTAAAATTCAATCCTATAGTTATATGCAGATAGTTTTCCTTAATCAAGTTGTTTTCTGTCGTGCCTCTTTGGCTATACTCAACTCCAAGGTTAACCCTGCTTATGATTGCTACTTTGCCATTCGAACCATTGAATGTCTTCACAATCGGTAAACCTAATCCAAATCCTATGCCAAGTTCATCGATCTGCTGTCCAAAGAAGTTGTAATACAGTTTTTCGTACCTAATCCCTGCACTATACTGTACTTTGGAGAAATAGTTACCCATGGTTCTATAATCGGGATTGGGCACGATTCCTAGGCCAAAGCTATAACGCTCTTGATCAAAAAATGGTTCATTGTTGAGTTCACTAATCTCTTTGGACCACAAACCTCGCTCGTATTCTGCGGAAAGTACCCAGTGACCGGGCTTTGAGACCGAATAAGCCAGCCCAAATGACTGAGGCTTTCTCAGTTGCTTAGTCAAGCTGTCGTTATAGATTAGGGTATCTATAGGTATAAATATTCCTTGCTCTTCGAATAACCTGCCGAAGAAACTCTCTGTATAGCGATAGCCCTCACCATTGAGCTTAGTAGCTGTGTGAAAGCTCGCTCCAAACACATGGTGTATTGCCTCATCATTCTTTGTGATTTGCCGTATAGTATACTGAACACCAAAATCAAAATTGAAGCCACTATAATACAAGTAGTTCTCATCAGAAAAGCTGAAATGGCTGTTCCCAATTGGGTAAACTTGAGCCCTAACCGACTCTATACTTCCAAAATTGTAATTGATGTTTGCTCCCAAAGACAAGTTCTTCACTGGACTAATGCCAACACCCGCATAGGCAGTACTTATTCCCCCTTGGCCGTTGAACAAATTATAACTTCCCAAGCTATCTCCTTGATTCGCAGCGCGAATATCATATCCAACTTCACTCAATTGATAAAATCCAAAACTGACTCCCCAAGTGCTTTGATTGGGTTTAGCAAAACCCATGGAAAAGTAATTCATATTGGCAAAATTGGTTTGTGCTGTACCGCTGGAACTTTCCAAATTGCCAAGAGACATACTTGCACCTGCATTATAAACCACATTGCTCATTGCCGTGTAGCTGGCCGGGTTGAGTGGAGAATAGTTACTCGAGCTCCTGATTGCTCTAGATACTCCTCCCATGTTTTTATGGTCGTGAAATCCAGTGAACTTCAACTCACCAATTCCGCTGAGAGAATAAGGAGAAAGAATATTGCTTTGTGCCCTAAGCGAAACGCCTGAACAAAGAATTGCAATGACTAGAAAAATGCGGAGATTATTTGGCATTTTGATTTGCGATCACGTTTAATCCGTAGAGCACCAATTTTGGGTGCGCGAATATCTTATAATTGGGGACTTTATCAAAATTCAAAGGGTAGCCACTACAATCAACGACCTTGAGCTGCTCATATTGTGCAGCCATATGGTTGAGACAACCAATGATTTCATACCTAAGAGATTGTAGCACACCAACTTGCATGCTCTCTTCTGTACTCTTACCGGGGTATGTTATTTTATCGTTAAAATTAACCAATGGAAGTCCTGAGGTATATTCATTCATCGCCTTCAACCTCATGTCAATTCCCGGGGAAATAAGACCACCCTGGTAAATCCCGTTTGCATCCACTAGGTCTAAGGTCAGGCAGGTACCAAGATCGATAATGGCGACATTTTCTCGCGGATAAAGCTGATTGGCCCCAATTGCGGCTGCCAATCTATCACTACCTAAAGTCTCTGGCGTTTTATAATCAAATTCTATAGGTATATCTGTCCTATGACCCAATACATTCCAAGCTTGTTTTTGTTCCAAAATTGCCTGAACATCGTGATCAGAACCAGATTGTGCAATCATTACATGGAGGGAACGGTATTCTTCAAAAAGGCCATTCAAGACTTTAGGACTCAATTCAGGGAAATAATCCATCAACTCATCTCCATAAAAGACGGCCGCCTTTGTACGAGTATTTCCTATGTCTATGCAGAGATTCATATCATCCATTTGGTCTGATGGTGTTCAAGTTCTTTAATGCCGTGATTTGTTTGGACCACCAGATTTCCTTTGTTGTTCATTTTTAAAACTTTAGCTCTGAATTCTTGGCCTTCTTCCACAAATCGCTCCTCTTGATTCAGACCAAAAAGCACGGCATTCGCTTTTTGCAAGAGGCTTACTGGCGACAAAGAAAGGAAATAGTAGAGATCGTCGTACAATTTGTTTAGCACCTCTTCTCTATTGTATTCTGCACCACTTAAGGTTCTCATGGAGCAGGCCGAAAACCGCGGAAAATATTTTTGATTCACATTTAATCCGATGCCAATGATGCTGTGCTTAATGGTTTTTCCCTCTAGGATATTCTCTACCAAGATACCCGCGATCTTGCTGCGCTGTTGGAGAAGGTCATTGGGCCATTTGATCCGAACACCCTCTATTCCAAAATGCGCTAAACAGGAATGAACCGCCAAACTAGCCGCCATGTTTAAGGAAGGAAGATCCCGCATGTCCAGGACAGGCTTTGCCAGAAAACTCGCTAGTATATTGCTGCCTTCTTCAGACTCCCAACTCCTTCGGCGCTGGCCTCTTCCCGCGGTTTGATAATCCGTCAATAAACAGAAGGGTGGAGTGAGCGAATCAGAGCGAATCAATTCCCTGAGCTTTTGATTAGTAGATTCTACTTCAGCTATGTGTATCAGCCTATGTTCCAAGGGATAGAGCAGGCGAAATGCCTTGAAATTGCTTTCTTTGCTGCAAATTAAAAGAGATTAATGTCAAAGGACGCAAAATTGGGAGCAATGCTGGCTGCAGTAGCTGTAAAAGGAATGCAGGAAAAGAAAGCCAAAGACATTGTAAAAATAGACCTGACCGGCATAAATGCATCCGTTGCCGAATACTTTGTGGTTTGTCACGGTGACAGTGACAGGCAAGTCAAAGCTATAGCTGACTCCGTTGAAGATGAGATCAGAGATGCCATGAACGAAAAGCCTTTCAGCCGCGAAGGTGAAAGCATAGCCCGTTGGATTTTATTGGACTATGCCAATGTGGTGATTCACATCTTTCAGCGCGAAGTGCGAGAATTTTACGAAATTGAAGAACTGTGGCACGATGGTGTATTCACTCGTTATGAAGACGAGCAAAAAAACAAGAAAAAAGAAGTGATCTAACTAGAACTTAGTGGCTAGTGTCAATACTATTCTCGTATTGTTCATTTCTGAGTTCACAGCATTTGGAACCGTTCCCGGAATAGCATAAGGCACATAAACATCATTCTGCAATTCTTTCACGATTCCGAGGTCAAAACCCCAAGTTCTCTCTTGTAAACCAAAGCCAAGACTTGCAAAACGCCTACTGAAATCACTGTTGTCCTCAAAGGGATTCCCGAGTTGACTAAATCCGGCTCTCAACCTAAATTCATTGATGGCATATTCTGCACCCAACTTTAGATTGGTCGCAGTAGTGTATTTACCCGCTATGGTCTCGTTCTGTGCCTCAAAGTCATAATCATCGGCATAGATATTCATGCTGCTGTAGTCCACGTTCTCAATCTCTGCAGAAACAAATCCTCTTTTACCGAAGAAGTATGATGCTTGTAAAGCATATTTCAAAGGGGTCACCACTGTATAGCTGTATTCTTTGTCTATGGTTCTAAGGTCCTCTGTGGAGCCATCATCGTAGACCACATAGAGTTCGTCGCTGTAATAATCTGTCAAGTTAAGCACCGTGGGTGAGTGCAGACTCATTCCAAGTCTCAGTTGATTGGATGGCCTAAAAACCAATCCCAATCTACCGCTATAGCCCAATCCATCCGTTTCCAAATTGCGCGAAAAATCGTATGAGTTCCAGGTTCCCAAAGTCAAAGGATTATCGAATTCAGTATATCTATTGCTCTCTCGATAGTCCACTGAATGGACATTCACCCCAAAACCAAAATAAAGTTTATGCTCATAATTAGCCGCAAAACTGAAATTTAGTTCGTTCATCCCGCCGCTAGTGGTGATAGCACCACTCTGGTTAAAGTTTGCCATGTTTGGATCAATCGTCGCTGTGTAATTTTGGTCTGAAATGGTGTCGATCAAGTAGGCATACCAGAACATGTTTTCAAAATAGTAGAAGCCTTGATTCAATTGTTCGTCATTGGCATCTAATTGAGAGGAAGGCAATCCCTGAACATAGTCGGCCACATAGTTCAACATGGAATTCTGTGTATTGGTTCCAGAATAAGAAATCCTGCGATTGAAATCCGCCGTTTTATTCCATCCTATTCCAAAGTTGTAATTTACCCATCCCGTGGTTGCAGGACCATCTCTTCGCATTTTTCGCTCTGTAAAGACCAAGTTTATGCTTGGAATCTCGGCACTGTAACGATTGCTCTTAACTGAATTTCCATTCAGGTAATCTGAACTGTTTTTGACGTTGTTCATTCCCAAGGAAATATTAAAGGCATTGCTTTTATACTGTGCCAGTGAAGCCGGATTATTCAAGACCACCGAAGGGTCTGCTCCAACCGAACCCATCGCTCCTCCAAGACCAATACTTCTGGCCGAAGAACCCAGTGGATTCATAAGGGAATACCTCAGTACGTCTGCATCACTTTGAGCCCAGGCTGGACACAGGACGCCTATTAACAGTGTGATTATCAGTGCTTTTTTCATGTCTTTCTGTATTTAAATTGAACTACCTCCTCGACCTTGAGCCCCCAGATCTACTTCCGCTTGATCGTGAAGAATTACTTCTAGACGGACTTACCGACCTAGAGCCCGAACTTCTCGAACTCCTGCTCGGAGAATAAGATCTAGATGGACTAGAGCTTCTGCTTCGAGAAGGACTGTAAGACCTTGATGGACTTGAGCTCTTGCTGCGTGAAGGTGAATAAGATCTTGATGGCGTAGAGCTTCCAGAACTTCTAGATGGCCTTGAAGCCCGTTGTTGTCTACTGCTAGACCCGGAAGGTCTGCTACTTCTAGATGGGCTATATGATTTAGAAGGAGATGAACTTCTGGAGCTTGATGATCTAGATGTTCTTTGTTGCCTCGAGCTGGTGCTAGAAGGCCTGCTGCTTCTTGAAGAATTATATGTTCTCGAAGGAGAAGAACTTCTTTGCCTATTCTGCTGAACCCTGCTGTTTCTGCTTGTAGAACTTGAAGGTCTAGATGATCTGCTATTGCTCACCCTATCTCTACTGGTGCGAGACGAAGGTCTGCTTGCACTACTAGAGGAAGGTCTCTGAGTTCTGCTGTTATTAACCGCATCTCTGCTGGCAGCTGAAGAACTCCTTGTGGCGCGCTGACCCGAATTGGGATTTCTAGTATCCTGTATCTGCCCAGTGGTTCTACTCGCCGTTCCACCTGTGTTGTTTGTGTATGTATTTCTTCCGCTGGTATTAACCACACTGCCTGTTGACCTTGCAGCAGCAGAACGGGTGTTGGTATTTGTGTTTTCTGTAGCAACACCTGAAGTGGTAACTGAGCCGCCTTGCCTAACCGTACGCTCTCCATTAGGTGTATTGTTTACCTCATTCTGTGGTCTTGAACCATTTACTTGTTGCATTCCTCCCGGTCGGCGTGTATTGGTGGTGCTTCCAATGCCTCCAGTACTATTTCCGCCTACCCTTTGTCTAGGGCTATTGGCTGCTTTCTGATATCTTGATGACCCGCTGTATTGACCACCCGTAGAGGCATAATTTTGATTTCTGTTCCAATTGCTGTTACCGGCCCAGCCGTTTTGGTGTCCGTTCCAAGTATTCCAACCATAGTTATAGTTCCAACCGTAGTTAGGGCCACCCCATCCCCATGAATTGCAATAACCGTTGTTCCATCCCCATCCGGCATTCCATCCTCGGTTCCAGGAATTCCATCCCCAACCGTTGTTTGGCCATCCCCATCCATAGTTGTATCCGGCATACCAGCCATTCCAAGAATTCCACCCTACATAAAATCCACTGTTCCAAGAATTCCATCGGTTCCATCGGTTCCAACCGTTCCATCGATTCCAACCTCGGTTCCAGCCATAAGGGTTATGTGAATACCAGGGATCCCAGCCCCAGTTGTTGTATCCGTACCAATCATTGTCATTATATCCATCGCGGTAACCGTCTGCATAGCCGTTCTCATAGTCGTACTCAAAGTTATCTCCTCTGAATCTGCGCAAGGAGCGTTCGTAATCTATGCGCTCTTCACCATCTACATAATCGTCAGTGGAATAATTCTCATCTGAGAAATTCGCTTCATCATCATAGACTGTAGCATCTTCTATACCATTGCTTCGATCATTATAAATAATCTCATCGGCAGCTTGGGAGCTAGGTGTATACTTCTCAGGAGCAGGTTGTGCTTGATTTTGTACAATCCTCACATCGTCCTCCGGACTGTAATAGACATCATCGGTTGAGGTAGTTGTTAGCCTTGAACCCGTGCAGGACACTAGGAACAGGCCGATTGCTGCGATGTAATAATGTGATTTCATATTGCCAAAATTTAATTAAGTGGTGTGGCTTACTTTTGCCATCACTTATATAGATTCAAATCGCATACCAAAGAAAAACATGGCATTTGAGAAGGTAACAAGAGAGCAAGATTATTCCAAGTGGTACAACAACTTGGTGGTAAATGCCGACCTGGCAGAGCACAGTGCGGTAAGAGGATGCATGGTAATAAAACCTTATGGTTTTGCCATTTGGGAGAAGATGAAAGAGGAATTGGACCGCAGGTTTAAAGAAACGGGGCACAGCAATGCCTATTTCCCGCTCTTTGTGCCAAAAAGCCTGTTCGAAGCTGAAGAAAAGAATGCCGAAGGTTTTGCCAAGGAATGTGCAGTTGTTACTCACTACAGGTTAAAAACAGACCCAGATCAGGCAGGTAAACTGATTGTTGACCCGGAAGCAAGGCTAGAAGAAGAATTGGTAGTAAGACCAACTTCAGAAGCAATTATATGGAGTACCTATAAAGGCTGGATACAGTCTTATAGGGATTTGCCCATCTTAGTAAACCAATGGGCCAATGTAGTGCGCTGGGAAATGAGAACGCGCTTGTTCTTGAGAACGGCTGAATTTCTGTGGCAAGAGGGCCATACCGCCCATGCCACTGAACAGGAAGCCAGAGAAGAAACACAAATGATTCTGGACCTCTATGCGGAATTTGCGGAAACCGTATTGGCTATTCCTACCATTAAAGGAAGCAAGACCGAGAACGAACGCTTTGCTGGGGCTGAAGATACTTTGTGCATAGAAGGATTAATGCAAGACGGCAAGGCCCTGCAAATGGGCACCAGCCACTTCTTGGGACAAAACTTTGCCAAAGCTTTTGATGTAAAATTTGCCACCAAAGAAGGCAAACAAGAATACGTCTGGGCCAGCAGTTGGGGAGTGAGTACGAGATTGATGGGCGCTCTGATTATGACCCATTCCGATGATGAAGGATTAGTGCTTCCTCCAAACTTAGCTCCCATACAGGTGGTGGTGGTTCCTATTTATAAAGGCTTAGAGCAATTGGATGAAATCACTGAAAAGATCCAGCCTATGCTTGATGCCCTTAAAGCCAAAGGCATACGCCTGAAGTTTGACAATAGAGACACCCATAAACCCGGCTACAAATTTGCCGAATGGGAACTCAAAGGTGTGCCTTTGCGCATAGCCATTGGCCCAAGAGATCTTGCCAACGGAACGGTGGAAGTGGCTCGTAGGGACACCAAGGAGAAAGAACTCCTTCAAATGACCGACCTGGAGAACAAGGTGGAACACCTGCTTGAGCATATGCAAAAAGACATACTGCTCAAGGCTCAAGACCATATGGACAATCACATAACCACCGTGAGCAGCTGGGATGAGTTCAAAGAGGTGCTTGAAAACAAAACGGGTTTCATCAGCGCCCATTGGGACGGCAGTTTAGAAACCGAGCAAAAAATCAAGGAAGAAACCAAAGCCACCATTCGCTGCATTCCTTTTGACAAGGAATTGGTAGGCCTAGAAGGTGTTTGCGTTTATTCAGGCAAGCCGAGTAAGGGCAGGGTGTTGTTTGCGAAAGCGTATTGATGGCGGGAACGGGGAACAGGAACGGGGCATCTTTCCCTTATTCATAAGGTCCATGCATTGAACAAGAAAGAAATTTCAGAAAGTGAAGATTGATCAATGGAGGAAAGAAACTGGCATTATTGACCTCCCAAAGTCAGGCCTTTGTACCAGGCTCTGAAGTCGGGTGCGCGGCGAACTGAAAGTTGTACTTCACTGCCGTTGTTTAATTCAATATAACCGCTTCTTCCTGCCGGTAAGCCTTTGATGTGTGTGAAGTTGATTATATAGGATTTATGTGTGCGGAAAAAGAAGTTCTGAGGCAATACCTTTTCATAGTATTTGATAGGCTTGCTGGTTATCAAATGGCCTTGATTAGCTGTGTGAAAAACCGTATAACCACCATCCGATTTTAAATAAAGTATCTCTTCAAAGAGCAATGATTTTTTATCTGTATCTGACGGAATAATCAGACGATCAATCTTTGGCTTCATTGCCAAATATTGTTTCAATACTTCATATTGGGATTCTTCTTCTTCAATAATATTAAAGGCTCTATCTATCGATTCATTCAGCTCATCAGCAGTGATGGGCTTTAATAGATAATCCATTGCAGAGAGTTTTAGTGCACTAATGGTATAATCGGAATGAGCAGTTACTACTATCGTCCTAAATGGTGGCTTATCAAAATAATTAAAAAGGTCTAAGCCTGACTCACCCGGCATTTCAATATCCAATAATACCAAGTCAGGATTTCTATTTGTAATAATCTCATACGCTTCTTTGCAACTGCTGGCCACACCAACTATTGAGAGATCCTTTCTCTCAACTAACATAGCTTTTAATACCGCTTGAACATCGGGTTGATCATCTACGATCAAGACTTTCGTTTGTTTATTTCTCATAGAATTGGAAGATTTAACGTGACAATAAAACCGTGAGGATCAATGATGAGGGCATCCATGCCTATTTTATCATCTTGGTAAAGCTTAGATAGACGCACCAAACGCTCTTGAATGATGGTCATGCCTTTGCTTCGATGACCCGAGCTAGGTTTATTCATTGGACCTTTTCCGTTATCTTGAACAATCACTTGGACAATATTATGCTCTTCCAAAGGTCTAAACTGAACAATTATGACACCCGGGTTCATATTATCCTTGAACGCATGTTTCACGCAATTTTCAAGAATTGGTTGTAAAAATAAAGGAGGAATGAATGTTAATTTCTGATCGATACTAGAATCCACCTCAAATGAGTATTTGAACTCTTTAGGATACCTAAGTTTTTCAATTCTCATATATTTATCTAAGGTCGCTATCTCATTAAAAATAGAGGTATGTGTACTCGTCGCTTGATTCAAATGATCTCTAACAAGCTTTGCATATTCAGATATATACTTCACCGCTTTCATTTTGTCGTTCTTTAAAATGAAGTTTTGGATCGATGTAAGTACATTGAAGAGGAAATGGGGATTCATTTGACTCCTTAAATGTGTCAACTCTGCATTAATAACTTTAGCATCCAGTTCTTTAATCTGTTTTTCTTGTGCCGATATTAATTCAGTCTTGGTGATGTTTTCCTTAATTAACCTATTGAAATGATAACCTAAGGCAAATGAAAGCAGTACAGCTTCGAGAGCGGTGCCCGCAACCATAGTATATTGGCCCCATAGGCTAAATGGCAGGAATCCTGAGTTTTCAAGAATAAAAACCAGAGCTCCTAGGAGAAATGTCGACCAGGCTGCTAAATAGATTTTTCCAATAGTACTACGCTGAGATGCCCAAAGCCCAAGAAGAAGAAGATAGAAAGCAGAACAGAAGTTCAGAACAGATAAAAATAACCCAGATAAATGAATACGACTTATGGATAGAAATAACACCACTATGTATAGAGTTCCAAAAAAATGAACAGTACGAAAATGAAATTGACTAGACCCTTTAAGTTGGAGAAGATTGATAATAAAGACAGCCACTGCAATGCCAAGCAATGCACTGAAAACAAATAAATCGAGAAGCACTAATAATCTATTTGAACCATATATGAGCACGGAAATATCACCAAAAATTGCGGCCTGTGTCAATCCAACCAACAAAACATAAAAACAATAGTATAGTAGCAGTTTGTTGCGGATGCTAAGAAAAAGGAAAAAGTTGTAAAGAAGTATAGATGCCATTATACCCATATAGACGCCCATTGCCAACTGCCTTTTGGCGTAGGCACTTTGATACCGCTGTTCAGTTCTCAACGAAATTGGTACTATAAAGTCCTCGTCCAATCTTAGTTTGACAAAAACAGTGTCCATCTGACTATCGTTACTAAATGCGACAGTTGCATATGCATCTTGGATTTCCCTTTCCGATGCTATAAACTCATCTCCACTTTTGCCCATAGATACACCACCTACATATACTTCAAAATAATTGACATTAGGCGTTTCAGCAGTCAAGTAGACTCTTTGATTTATGCCCTTCTTGACAATGAATTTAACCCAAATTGCATGTTTGTTATCGGTAGGTTTAAAGCTGTTAGACATATTTCGTTTCCATTCAGAAAACGATAGTACTTGATTATATGTCGTCGAAGAATCTGCTTCAAGATAGACCGAATTTGTCCCAATGAGGTAACTCTGAGTTTCAGTCAGATCATATATGGTGAGTTCGGAAGCTGAGCTTGTTAGACTCACCAATAATAGGGTAACTGTCTTGATAAAATTTAGCACTATTCATTCCAAAAGTATTGGATGATAGCAAATTTTCAAAGGAGCAACATTGTGATTTTGACTACTTCAACAAGCCCTTATACTTCTTCTGAAACTTCTGAACTTTGGGTCCAATAACGGCTGAACAATAGCCCTGTTCTGTGTTCTGATTGTAGTAATTCTGATGGTAGTCTTCGGCCACATAATAATTGGTCAAAGGCTCTACGGCTGTAACGATTGGATTGGGCCAAAGATTACTCTTATCTACTGACTCTAAGACTTTTAGCGCCGATTCTTTTTGCTCTTGATTTTGATAGAAGATGACAGA
>JAHEKB010000269.1:733-2840 GCA_024638525.1 Bacteroidota bacterium | reverse complement strand
ACTCCGGTGGTTATAGGACACCTTCCTTCGGAAGCTGAAAACTGCATAAGGGAACAAGCCAAATCAAAACAATCTTTGGTCTATGATGCCATAAGAACTACGCATCGATTTACAGCTAACGGACTGCCTGCAACAGACCTAAAAGGGCAGTATCAGCAATTGAACATAAAGACTGCCTTGATTGCTATAGAAGCGCTGCAATTGAAGTTTAAAGTAGATGACCAGAATAGCCTAGCAGCACTTAAGTCCGTTAAAAAACTCAGTGGATTAAGAGGAAGGTGGGAGCGCTTAAATCAAGATCCGCGCTATATTTACGATGTTGCTCATAATGCCGAAGGCCTTGAACTTAATCTGGCAAGGTTAAAAGATAAAAACAAAAGCTGTTGCTTTGTTCTTGGTTTTGTGAATGACAAGGATTTAGAAAAAATAGTGGCCTTATTTCCAACAGATGCCCTCTATTTTTTTGTAAAACCCCTCATTCCAAGAGGTCTGGACGCCGAAAGCTGCCGACAGACTTTTTTGGAGCATGGAATAAAAGGCCGGGCTTGTAAAACATTATCATCTGCCTTAAAGCAAGCTGCAAAAGCAATTAAAACACAAGCTTCTGAAATGGTTTATATTGGAGGGTCTAACTTTATTGTGGCTGATTTACTATTGCTAGAACAAAGAAATAAGTTGAGCATTTGAGCCAAGAAATTCACATATATACAGACGGTAGTTCATTGGGAAACCCAGGGCCTGGAGGATTTGCTGCAGTTATGAAGTATAAAAACCGCTACAGAGAAATTACTGGTGGCTTTAAGAAAACCACCAATAACCGCATGGAATTATTTGCGGTAATTCGGGCTTTAGAAGAACTTAATGATTTTGCCAAAGACAAAGAAATAGTAATATTCACCGATTCAACTTATGTGATGCATGCCGTTACCAAGGGCTGGCTATACACCTGGCAGAAGAAAGGATTTAAAGACAAAGCCAATGTGGATTTATGGCGGCGTTTTTTGAAAATTTATCCCAAGTACAAACTGCGCTTTGAATGGGTTAAGGGGCACAGCGGTATAAAAGAAAATGAGCGTTGTGATGTATTAGCAAAAAAGGCCGCACAGGCTGAAAAATTACCTGTTGATGGGGGCTATTCTGATAATTCATGAGACGGAGTTTTAACTTTTTCAGAAAAACAGACAGAGTAATTCAAAACGGAAAGTTTATTCCAGAACTCGACGGATTGCGTTTTATAGCCATTATTAGCGTTTTACTGTTTCATGTTAACGGTCGTTTAGTTAGCCGATTTTCACTAGATGGTCATGTCTTGACTGAATTGCTGAGCACCGGTTTTTTTGGTGTTGAGCTTTTCTTTGCAATTTCAGGATTCATTCTCAGTCATCAATACCTACGATCTAGCTCTTTCAAGTATAAATCATACCTTATTCGACGAATCAAAAGAATAGAGCCTCCTTATATCATTGCCGTAGTAATTCAGACGAGTTTAGTATTAATGCTTAATAAGCAAAACCTTCATGATCTGTTTTATTCTTTTCTGTCGGTCATAACATATAGCTCCAACTTTTTTGAAAATAATATAATCAATGGCATCACCTGGTCATTGGAAATTGAGGTGCAGTTTTATCTGATACTACCCATATTGCTTTTAATGCTTAGAAAAATAAAAAACAATTGGATGCAAGCCACCATCATTTCAGCCACTGCTTTATTGATCACTTTTTTTATTCACCCTATTATTCCCGTTAAAACCCTCTTGTCTTATCTGCTGTTTTTTAGTGTTGGGATAGTGGCGGCAATTTTTAAGAACAGCAAGATTGAGTTCAAGAATTTGCCCGCGAACGCACTGATCAATTTTGTTCTAGTAGTATTCATGTTTGCTCTTAACCACGAAAACTTCAGATTTATTGGAATTTGGAAGGCCCCATTGCTTTATCTAATGATGTTATGGCTGTTTATAAATGTCTTGATCAAGAGCAGGGGCGTTGGCATGCTACGCACCACAGCTATAACCAGAACTGGGGGGATGTGTTATACCATTTACCTATGGCACGTGCCAGTATTGAGTTTGTTTTCTACATTTATCATCCCAGCTTTAATAAACCAG
>JAHEKB010000269.1:0-723 GCA_024638525.1 Bacteroidota bacterium | reverse complement strand
ATTTAGTTTATACCTGCTATCACTTTTTGCAATGACTGTAGTTTCTCTGCTGGTTTCGGTCCCATTGTTTCTTCTTTTTGAAAAACCCTTTATGTACCGAAATTGGAAGTTTCCTTGGTCAATTAAGGATTAAGCTTGACATTTTTCCTACGCTTCAGTTCCCTAATAATCAAACTCAGTTCTCGCCCGGCTTGCCCTTTAACTGCAGAATTCTCTTTAGCACGCCTAGCCAAATAAGGCAGCACTCCTTTCAGCGGACCGTAGGGAAGGTATTTGGCAACATTATAGCCCTCGGCAGCCAAATTAAAACTGATGTGATCACTCATTCCATAAAGTTGAGCAAACCAAATCCGCGGATCAGATTTTGACAGCCTGTTTTCGTGCATAAGATTTGCCAACAACAAACTACTCTCTTCGTTATGAGTTCCAGCACATATACTTATAACTTCAACATTATGAATGCAATAATCCAAAGCATCATTATAGTCTTTATCGGTATCTGCTTTACTGTCTTGTATTGGTGATGGATAGCCATATTCTTTGGCACGCAAGGCCTCTTTTTCCATATAGGCCCCTCTAACCAGTTTCAATCCTAACTTATACCCTCCCTCTTTGGCCCTATCCAATTGTTTTTCAATTTCGGACAATTGATTCTTTCTATATAATTGAACAGTATTGAACACTATCGTCTTCTCGCTATTATATAAGCCCATCATTTGATAG
>JAHEKB010000053.1 GCA_024638525.1 Bacteroidota bacterium | reverse complement strand
CGATATTCTTGATTAAGGTCTTGCTGTCATCGGTGTCATAAATGGTGAAATTAGAGGGATAGTTCAGCTTGTCTGCCTCTATTCTTAGAATTCGGGCAAAAACGGAATGGAAGGTTCCCATCCAAATATTTCGAGCCTCTGGACCAACTACACTTTCGATTCGACTGCGCATTTCTTTTGCCGCTTTATTGGTAAAGGTTAGAGCAAGGATGTTGAATGGATCTATTCCAGTAGCTATCAAATGGGCAATCCTATAAGTAAGGACGCGGGTTTTCCCTGAGCCTGCACCAGCAATGATCATCACCGGCCCTTCGGTTTGTAAAACGGCAGCTCTTTGTGCTTCATTCAAAGAATCTAAGTAGGGAGGATGGTCATGGCTCATTGCGGTCAAAAGTACAATATTGGTAAATTCACTAGTCACCTTTTCTGCACAAAGCGTGTTTTTCATAAACTTGCAGCAGCTATGCAGATCATCAAGACTTCAATACAAGACGTAATACTCATTGAGCCCCAGGTATTTGGTGATGAACGCGGCTATTTTTTCGAAAGCTTTAGGGCGGATGTATTAAAATCAGCAGGAATAGAATTAGGCTTTATTCAAGACAATCAATCCAAAAGCAAGAAAGGGATACTGAGAGGTCTTCACTTCCAGGCTCCTCCCTTTGATCAAGGCAAATTAGTCAGAGTAATCACTGGCGCTGTCTTGGATGTCGCCCTTGATATCCGAAGAGGATCAGCCAGCTATGGCCAACATGTCAGTGCAATTCTCTCTGAAAAAAATAAGCATATGATGTGGGTTCCACCGGGATTTGCGCATGGCTTTCTCACCTTGGAAGAGGATACGGTATTTAACTACAAATGCACTCAGTATTACAATCGTGAGGCTGAGTCAGCTATTTTTTGGAATTCTGATTCTCTCAATATTGATTGGGGGGTGGATGAGCCAATGCTCTCAGAAAAAGATCAAAATGCAACTCGTTTTGAGGATTTTACAAGTCCGTTCACATAAAAAAAGGGCCCGTAGGCCCTAATTCTTTAGTAAAAGTCTCTAATTGACTTTCAATAAACTTCTGGTATGATTTAATCCTTCGTTTTGGTATCTGCAGAAGTATGTTCCTGCAGAAAGATCGAAAGTGTCGAAGTTTACCTCATGAGTGCCTTCTGGTATCACGGCATTAACAAGAGTAGAAATTACTTTACCTTCAGTATTCAGTACTTGAATATTCACATAACCTCCGTTGGAGTAAAACTTAACGGTGGTATAGCTGGTGAATGGGTTGGGATAATTCATAAGATAAGAATCCCCAGCTTGCGCTCGCTTCTGTCGCGCAATGGATGAAGTAGTGCAAGCGTCTGAAATGACATCTAATCTATCGAAATCTTGAAGCATGACATTATCCGTGGTTTGACTGTCGAGGCAAAACCATTTTTCAAGAACCGATGCATAAATGGTTCTGAAATCATGCTCCATTGGAAGGTTGTCATAAACGGTTGCATTTGAAGGAATATTCGGATTGCTTCCGCTCATTCCACCTTTGATGTTTTTTCCAAACATAAAGAGTGGTGCAGCCGCTCCGTGATCCGTTCCGGTACTTGCGTTCGACACTATTCTTCTTCCAAATTCACTGAATGTCATACCCACTACTCTATCTGCAAGTCCCATTTTTTCGATATCATCTTGGAACCCGTGTATAGAATCCGAAAGATTCTGCAGTAGGTTGGCATGGTTTCCAACTTCATTGGTGCTGGTTGGATCTACTTGGTTTGCATGTGTGTCAAATCCACCGAGACTAACGATATAGACTCTGGTCTTGAGACCACCGGCTATCAATCTCGCTACAATTTTTAATTGGTTGGTCAAATATGTTGCGGGATCGGGGTAATCTGTGGATTGAGTAGAGGTTGCTTCATAGGCTGCCTTAACTTTTTGTGCGTACTCGTTGCTTTGATGTGCTGTGGTTCGGATATAATCCAGTTCATGACCTGCCCAGGTATCTGGAGTGGATCCAAAATCACCCGTCAACAATTGATAAAAATTGCTGGGGTTGGCAATGGCAAAACCCATATTGACGGCTAATCCTTGACATACAGGAGATACCACCGAGCCGATTTGTATGGCCAAAGGGTCTTCCATATCGTCATTGGGAAATCCGTTGGGATAGTTGGGCCATTCTTCTGAAAGATATCTTCCTATCCATCCGCTCTCCAGTACCTCATCCCTGTCAGATGCCGTGAGCCAGATGTCAGTAGACCTGAAATGTGAATAATTCTGGTTTGGGTAACCGACGTTTTGAATAATCCTAAGTTTCCCATCATTGTACATATTCCGCATTTTGGTCATGGATGGATGCAGGCCTGTGGCCGTAGTTCCATCGATGTTCAAAACCTTGTTCTCTGGGATAATAACGTCTGGTCGGGCAGAAGTGAGGTTGGTGTATTGATCCAGGGGTATTACCGTGTTTAGACCGTCATTACCTCCGTTCAGTTGTACAAGTACAAGAACGTGGTCAGTATCAACAAAATCCTCAGACTCCGCTCCCAATAGTTTACCGTATGCTCTAATAGGTTGACCCTGTATTGCAAAGGGCAATAAGGACATTGGGGCAACTCGTTTTATAAAATCTCTTCTTTTCATTTTTCTTGGATTATGAAAGTTGATACTCACTAAGATTCATTATATACTTAAACAGAAGAGTCAGTTTTGATTCCGCTGTGTTTGGACTACCTGCCTTATAGGCATTCCAGTCATTGGTCCAATATGAATTGGTGACCTGCCCTGCTAATAAAATACTCTTCATGTATCCTTTCTGATCTGAGCTGACATCTAAAGTGTAGAAGTACTCCACCAAGTCGTCTATGAACAGTTCAGGATCAGCCACATTGGCAAATTGATCCGCCAGTCGTGTGGGGTCGATTTTTAGCCTGAAGCTATTCCTGGTGTAGCCTACCGTGGCTATATAGTCACTTACTTTATTTCTATTTGGAAGGGTATCGGAGTTGATCCATATTTCATGGTATAAAGGGACTTGATAATATGCCGGCCAACCTGCTACACTCGGAGGATCAGCAATATTCTGCTGCTGTATGCTTCCGAAGTATTGTATCAAGTAATACATATAATACTCCTCTTTATAGTCCGAACTTGTTGGGAATACATTCCCGCTTTTGTCGTTGTCTGTGATATTGTATTGCCTCATCATTCCAATCAAGAAGTCCATTGGACTCTTAATTAGAGCACCGCGATTGGCTACATCAAAGAAATGCTCACTTTTTAGTAGTTGAGCCATAACTGTTTTGATGTCGTAATTGGAGTTTCTAAATGTATTTGCTAAAGGAGTAATAACATTGGCCTCTGTGGTCTCATCAATTTCGTAGTAAACAAACCATCTGTACAGTTTTCTGACAATGTATTTTGCCACTTCAAATTGATTGAAAATCATTGCGAGCAAGTCATCCACTTCATTGGCACCGTCAGATCCGGTTCTACCTGTGATGGTAAAATTATTGTAGAAGCTCGAGAACTCTTTATTGCCTTCGTCGTGCCAGGATTCTTGAAAATAAACCGAGCCTTGAGGAGTGGCTTGGCCTGACCGGGTCTGGACCCTCCAACCAGTCAGAACCCGAGCAGCTTCAATAACATCCCCTTCTGTGTATTCTGAATCCTCGCCTTTACCCAAGGTGAATAATTCCTGCAATTCTCTAGCATAATTCTCATCTGGAGCTTGCTTTCGATTCAAATAGCCATTCAAATAGACCAGCATTGCGGGATCTAAGGTTACATCTTTGACCATATCCTTGAAATTCTTCAAGCAGTCAGCTCTAAAGAGTTGGTTTTGTTTATAGGCAAAATTTGGCCAGAAGTAGACCTCTAATTCCGTGGAAAAATGGTTTTGCCAAAACAAGACCATCTTTTCTCTAATGGTTCTGTCTTGATTTACCATTAACCCAATCCACCAGCTCTTGAAAGATCTCTGTCTTTCATTGCCGAGGGCTGAGTTGTAATCGTCCACCCAAACCTGGCCTGGAGCGATGTTGGGATCGTTGGTGTCGTAACTATTCACAGGGCCGGTTGGCGGAGTGTAATCCACGTCGAGGATTTCGTCCACGGCCTGCGACATTGTCTTCGTAGCGAAGTAGTCCACATCTGCCTTCAAAGGACCAAAAGTGGTCCTTTTTAAAAGATGCAGAACTTCAGCTGTACCAAAGCTTCCTGTGTAAGGGCTCACACCGGAATTTGTACGTGCTTTCTTAGAAACTGCCATATGTTATTTTTAAATTGGTCTTTAAGTAGTGGTTAAGGTTGCACAATATATTAAAAAAAAGTGAAAAATCCTTGCTGCAATGGGGCTGGGATAGTGTGGAAAAGGGCTATTACTTTCTGAACAATCCTCCGGTCTGAATCCTGTAATAAGCCTCCCTTTTACCCGTTTCATTAAGCGTTCAGATTAGGCACCAAGCCTTGCAAAAAGGTCAGCCATCCTCTTTTTACAGAGAGAAGCAAGGTGAAATTTAGGGACTAACCATGCGCATGAGTTCAGCGCAAAATATGGCTCCGTAAGTCCCTAAGGCATAACCTAAAACTGCCAAGAGTACTCCCACCGTGGCCAATGCTGGATGAAATGCCGCTGCCACTACCGGAGCAGATGCTGCGCCTCCGATGTTTGCTTTACTGCCAACAGCCAAGAAAAAGTATGGAGCCCGAATGATTTTCGCCACGATGAACAGCAAACCGACATGTATGGCCATCCAGATCAATCCCACCAATATAATCAATGGGTCATCAAAAATCTTGAGTATATCCATTTTCATTCCAATGGTTGCTACAAGAATGTAAACAAAAACACTTCCAATTTTGCTAGCTCCAGCACCTTCATAGTTACGCGCTCTGGTGAATGAAAGTACCAGCCCAATGGTAGTGGCCATGACAACCAACCAGAAAAAGCCACTTGCAAGAACGGAATCCTTTAAGCTGCTTTGTTCAAATCCTTGAACCATGAGTTGAGATACCAAATGAGATAGGGCCGTTGCCCCAAATCCAATACCCAAAATCACCATAATGTCTGCTAAAGTAGCTTTGCGTTCAATGCTCTTTGCGAACTTCTCGACCTTGGTCTTGAGAGCTTCAATTGCAGAAGAGTCAGCCTTTAACCATTTGTCTATTTTGGCGTTGGAGCCCACACCCAAAAGAAGGAAAGCCATCCAGATGTTTGCCACCACAATGTCTACCAACACCATGGCTGCATACCTTTCGTCATTGTATTGGTACATTTCCAACATAGCTGCTTGGTTGGCTCCTCCACCTATCCAACTGCCCGCCAGGGTTGCCAGACCGCGCCATGCTGCATCAAAACCCACGCCTCCCACAGTTTCTGGGGCGAAGCTTTGAACAATTAAAATAGCTAGCGGTCCGCCAATGATAACACCCACAGTTGCTGTGAAGAACATGATCAAAGCCTTGGAACCAAGATTAAAAACTGACTTGAGATCGATGGATAATGTCATGAGTACAAGAGCAGTTGGCAAAAGGTAGTTTTTGGCCACCGTATAAGTCTCGCTAATGTCACTAGAAATTAATCCCACAGTATTAAGAACTGCCGGAACCATATAGCACATCAAGAGTGCTGGGATATATTTATAGAATTTGGCCCATGGCCCTTCTTTCTTTGAGGAAGTATAGAAGACCCAACCAAGACTGGCGGCTAATAGACCAAAAACAATGGCATCATTCTCTAAAGGGAGATCAATTTTCATTGCACAAATAAGAAGAAATTATCTAAATAATCGCAGTCTCTTTCTTTTGTGCTTGTGGTTTGGCCTAATGGGGTAGTTCTTATACGTGCTAGATTCAAATGAACAACGGTTGTGTTGCTTAAAGCTCCGAGATAAACGGATTGGGAATTCATAGCGAAATCCTATGAGGAAGTACTGATCATTGTCTTTGGAGTCTCCTCTTTGGGCGCCAATGGAAAAACCATCAGCTGATGGATCCGCTAAATATGCTGCTGCATCTCCGGATTCTTGGCGGATGATCTCTACATCTGCGTAATTGGTAGAAACATCATCGAGGTAGTCCGTGAAGGATTTTCGTAAATTCAAATCAAAAGACAGACTTGAACCGTTAAAAAACTTGTATCTGTATCCAAATCCAAAGGGAAGGACCGGTGCAAACCGACTGTATTGGCTTCGTCCAGCTAGATAGTTTTGGCCTTCAGTGCCAAGAGGGCGAAGCTTAATTAATTCACCATCATATCTGGCCATTGGTCTAAAAATCATAATACCCGCACCTGTGTTAAAATAGAAATTACCCAAGACCGGAATCTTGCTAGGGATGGTAAATTCAACATTTACCGCTGCTTCAACAACATCAGTAATGGCGTGCAACCGCCTTATCGACCTTTTGGCATTTGTTAATCTATCATCAGCGGAAAGCCGGGCATAGAATGCACCGGCTCCGAAACTTAATGGACCATGATAAAATTGTAAGCCTGCACCAAAAGCGTATCGCGTTTGCTGTAGGTTGAGATCTGAAAGGTCATTACTGCCAAGCGCATCTTTTCCTCCTAAATCGCATAGGAAAAAGCTGCTTGACGCTGTCAGTCTTAGTGCAACGGGCAATGCCCATTGCTCTTGCCCATGGGATTGAAGTCCCAAAAGCAAAATAATAGATATGGTTGCAAGGCTGCGCATCTTACATCAGACAACAGCCCCGTCAAGGAACTTTTATCTGAAAACTCTTCTTCGAGTTCTTCCTCGTTTTCCAAATTTAGGCACACTACCCTTGTTACCAAACCAAGATGTACCAAATGCACAGCTTGTATTTGGATTTCTGTAGGTCCCTATGGGAATGCTATACTTAAATCCAATGAGGAAATAGCTGTCCATATCTTTGGAATCACCTCTTTGGTCACCGGGATTATAACCCCTGATTGACCGATCAGCTAAGTCGGCAGCTACTGGTCCTCCGTTTTCGGCAATTTGTGCCGGATCTGCGTAATTGGTGGATACATCATCTAGATAGTCGGTAAATGACTTTCTAAGGCTGATGTCCAGCGCTAGACTGCTTCCGTTAGAGAAGGTGAACTTCTTTCCAAATCCAAATGGGATTACAGGAGTGATCTTGCCGTATTGACTTGCGCCTGGCAGGTAATTCTGCCCTTCGGTCCCCAATGGTCTGAGTTTGTACATCACACCGTTGAGTTCTGTTTTGGGTTCAAAATAGACCAGTCCTACACCTGCGTTGAAATACATATTTCCAATCACAGGAATGTATTGCGGCAGGTTTAACTGCAATTTAACAAAAGTCTCGACTACATCGGTTTGAACATTCAGTAATCGTTGACCCCTATTTGCTGTGGTCAATCGATCATCTGCAGCCAGTTTGGAGTAAAATCCACCCACTTCGACGCCGATAGCGCCGGAGTTATAGATCATACTTGCACCGAGTGCATAGCTTGTTCTGCTTAGGTCGAGATCAGATAAATCATTGGTACCACGAGCGTTCTTGCCTCCTAAATCACTTAGGAAGGAACTGCTTGATGCCAGTATTCCCACCGACCAATAGCCGGGTGAATACCCTCTTTGAGCAAACAGCTGCAAAGGCATTAGGACCAATAGTAAGAGTACGTTCTTAAGAACTTTGTTTTTTAACATGGTTATCATAAGTTTAGACTAAGTAGTAGTGCAAATATATAGTAAAATGCTAAATCCAATAAACTTACCATATAAAAACAACTTTGTTTTTCCAATATTGAACCAGATGATATTTGGGTTAATATCTTGATATTCAAAGTGTAGAGCCAGGGTTTGGCTTGAAGCGATAAGTTTTCCTTAATCTGCATTGGGTTCTACTAAAACCACTAGATATTAGCAAGTGTTGCATATGATATATATGACTTTAAGTTTTAGCTATTTTTGCCCGAAATTTTTGAATCAATCCAATGTATAAAGAACAATTTGCTGAGCGCCACAATGGCTTAAATCAATCTGAAGTGAATTCTATGCTCGAAACCTTAGGGGTTTCAAGCATGGACGAACTGATAGAGAAGACTATTCCTTCTGAGATCAGACTCAAGCACGATCTCAATTTGAGTTCTGCCATGTCAGAGGTAGAGTTTTTGACACAATTGAAGGCCATTGCAGCAGAGAATAAGGTATTTAAAAATTATATAGGAATGGGATATTATAATACCCATACACCCAATGTAATCTTGAGAAACATCATGGAGAATCCGGGATGGTACACTCAGTACACTCCCTACCAAGCAGAGATTGCACAGGGAAGACTCGAAGCATTGCTCAATTTTCAAACCATGATCATTGATTTATGCGGCATGGAACTTGCCAATGCCAGTCTTCTTGACGAGGCCACAGCAGCGGCAGAAGCAATGGCAATGCTCTATCATGCCAAGAGCAAAAAGCAGGGCAATAAGTTTTTTGTTGCAGAAAGCATATTTCCGCACACCGTAGATGTTCTTTATACAAGAGCAGAGCCCATAGGGGTGGAAATAGTCAAAGGAAAGATTGAAGACTTCTCGGCATCTGAAGAGTATTTTGGCATACTTCTTCAATATCCCGATCAATTTGGGGATGTCCAAGATTATCAAGGGCTGTGTTCCAGCTGTGAAACTGTTGGTGTTAAAGTAGCGGTGGCTGCTGACATATTAGCTTTAACTCAATTAAAACCTCCGGGAGAATGGGGAGCAGAGGTGGTAGTTGGCTCTACACAGAGGTTTGGTATTCCAATGGGATACGGTGGTCCGCATGCCGCGTATTTTGCAACCAAAGAAGTTCACAAACGGAGAATTCCGGGAAGAATTATTGGGGTGTCTGTTGATGCTGACGGAAATCCAGCCTATAGAATGGCATTGCAAACCAGGGAACAACACATCAAGCGCGATAAAGCAACGAGTAATATATGTACTTCGCAGGTCTTATTGGCAGTGATGGCTGGGATGTATGGGGTGTATCACGGACCTAAGAGAATCAAGCAAATTGCGACTAAGGTCAACCAATTATGCTCCATTCTAGCCAATAATTTGGATGCACTGGGATTACAAAGACTGAATCAATTCTATTTTGATACGCTCAGTATAGAGATGGACCAGGACTCTCAAGGCAAACTAAAAACCATTTCAGAGATTAAAGGAGTCAATCTCCGATATGAAGAAGGATATGTTGGAATCAGCATCGATGAGACTACCGAAATTGAAAATGTAGAGGAACTGGTAGGCATTTTTGCAGAAGCTATAGGAGAATCTTCACTATTCATAAGAGACCATTCAAAAAGCTGGGAAGAAAAACTCGATCGGGCGTCAGATTACATGACGCACGAGATATTCAACATTCACCATACGGAGCATGAAATACTCCGTTATATGAAATCACTGGAAAATAAAGACCTTTCTTTAACACATTCCATGATTGCATTGGGCAGTTGTACCATGAAACTGAATGCGACTGCTGAAATGATACCTGTAACCTGGTCTGAATTTGGCGCAATACATCCTTTTGCCCCAGCTGAGCAAGTAAAGGGTTATCATAAAATACTGGAAGATCTAACAAATGACTTGAGTGAGATCACAGGATTTCACACCGTAAGTTTACAGCCTAATGCAGGAGCTCAAGGTGAATATACTGGATTAATGGTTATTCGGGAATACTTCAAGCACAATGGTGAACCGCACAGGAACGTTGCTATAATACCTGAGTCTGCGCATGGAACTAATCCTGCAAGCGCGGTAATGGCAGGAATGAAGGTTGTTGTAGTCAAATGTTTGGAGAACGGCTATATAGATTTGGTAGACCTTATGATAAAGGCTGAAGAACACCGAGATAATCTAGCTGCACTGATGGTAACTTATCCTTCAACCAACGGGGTATACGAAGAAACAATTACTGAAGTCACGCGCATTATTCATGAGCACGGCGGTCAGGTCTATATGGATGGTGCTAATATGAATGCTCAAGTTGGATTCACAAATCCGGCCAATATTGGAGCTGACGTTTGCCACTTGAACCTTCACAAGACTTTTTGCATTCCGCATGGTGGTGGTGGACCGGGAATGGGACCTATAGGTGTCGCCGAACACCTTGCTCCGTTTTTACCTGGACACTCTGTAATACCTACCGGTGGAGAGCACGCTATGGGTGCAGTTTCTGCAGCTCCCTTTGGCAGCTCGAGCATATTGCTAATCAGTTATGCCTACATCAAAATGATGGGAGCTATTGGTCTTAAAACGGCTACGGCTATAGCCATATTGAATGCTAATTATATGCGACATAGATTAGCCAAAGGTTATGAAGTTTTGTATGCCAATCACAACGGAATGGTTGCCCATGAGATGATCATCGACCCAAGGCCCCTCAAGCAGAGTTCTGGAGTGCAGGTCGAAGACATAGCAAAACGTTTGATGGATTATGGTTTTCACGCTCCAACTGTAAGTTTCCCTGTTGCTGGAACATTAATGATTGAGCCAACCGAAAGTGAAACTAAGGACGAAATGGATCGTTTTTGTGATGCACTGCTCGCCATTAGAAAAGAGATTTCGGAGATTGAAAGGGGAGAATTCGAACAGGACAACAATCTTTTAAAGCATGCCCCGCACACTGCCACTAGGCTGATCTCTAGCGATTGGGATAGGCCATACAGCAGAGAACGAGCAGCATATCCTCTGGAATTTGTAAAAAGGACTAAGTTTTGGCCTAGCGTGGCACGTGTAGATAATACCTACGGAGATCGCAATTTGGTATGTGCATGCTTGCCAACGGAGGCCTACGCCGAGATGTAATCCATTTTTAGCGAAATTGAGGTGGTCACACCACATTATTTCCTACTTTAGCAGGCGATGACCCTTACTCTAATTGTTGCATTATTTATCATTGGCTTTGTGCTCATTGGAGTGGAGCTTTTGGTTACGCCTGGTTTTGTGATTGGATTAATAGGTCTTGGGTTCTTGGGCACAGGTATATATGTCATTTATTCTGAATACGGCAGTCTTGCTGGCAATATCAGTCTGGTATCTGTAAGTACATTGTTGGTGGCATTCTTTGTGGTGAGTTTGAGATCCGGTTTTTGGAACAGGATTGCATCCAAGGAGCGTATTACCGGTAAAGCAAACGCCATGGATCAATTGTCCATAATACCCGGTTCAGAGGGCAAGACACTCAGTGCACTGCGTCCGTCGGGAACGGTTTTGTTTCCAGAGGGAAAATTCGAAGTGCAAACCGATGGGGCTTTCATTGACACCGGAATTGAAGTTGTAGTAGTTAAGATAAACAACAATAA
>JAHEKB010000268.1 GCA_024638525.1 Bacteroidota bacterium | reverse complement strand
TTTACCTGATTTTATTTTCTTGGCTAATTTCTCTGCTTCGTCTTGATCAATTCCACGTCGGGCTTCCTCAATAAGCCCTAATACATCACCCATACCAAGGATACGTGATGCCATACGATCAGGATGAAAAACTTCGAGCCCTGTTAATTTCTCAGCTACACCTGCAAATTTAATTGGTTTCCCTGTAACATGCCGTACTGATAATGCTGCGCCTCCACGAGAATCACCATCTAACTTAGTAAGAATAACTCCAGTTAAGGGCAATACATCTGCAAATGTCTTCGCAATGTTTACCGCATCCTGACCCTGCATAGCATCTACCACGAATAAAGTCTCGATAGGTTTGAGTAAAGTCTCTAATTCTCTGATTTCAGTCATCATGGGTTCATCTATGGCTAAACGACCGGCAGTATCCATAATCATCACATCATGATGATGCTTACGAGCATGCTCCAATGAAGCAGTAGCAATCTCTCTTGGCTGTTGCCCTACATGAATTGGAAAAAAATCTGCATTAACTTGATTCGCTAATAATTCCAGCTGATTAGTTGCAGCTGGGCGATATATATCGCTGGAAACAAGTAACACCTTTTTCTTCCTCTGTTCTATCAACCATTTTGCTAACTTACCACTGCTAGTAGTTTTACCAGCTCCCTGTAGCCCTGCCATAAGGATCACAGCAGGAGGTACAGTAGCTAAATTAATCTCAGCATTCTCCCCCCCCATGATGGATATAAGCTCCTGATGTACCACGCCTATCAGAGCCTGTCCGGGCGAAAGACTGCCTATTACTTTTTGACCAATTGCTTTTTCTTTAACGCATGCTATGAAATCCCTGACCACAGGCAATGCAACATCAGCTTCAAGTAATGCCATCCGTACTTCTCTTAACACTACTTGTATATTTTCCTCGGTTAGTCTCGCCTCTCCACGTATAGATTTTATGACACCAGAAAGCCGATTAGTAAGATTGTTGAACATGCAAAATGCCTCTCATGAAAAATTGGTGTAGACTATCTGATCATTCCCGTTTTAGTCTACTAAATTAATGTCTGGTATTTTAGCTTATCTCGTTTCTTTCCTGCTTTATGGACTAATTGGCTGGCATTTCTGGCGAACCAAGTGGAATACTCCGGCTCCATCCACGGACGTCAGCACTGTAACTGCTAGCCAAGAAAACTATGTAATACTCATACCGCTTATATTACACGGATATATACTATATCAGTCCATATTTGCAGGCACCGGATTAAGCTTTGGTATTGGTAATGCCGTTTCCTCCATTGTGTGGCTCACTGCCCTAATTTATTGGCTTTCCAGTTTCTTCTTCTACCGTCTTGAAGTTATGCAAACGCTTGTAGCTCCAGTAGCTGCAGTGGCAGTGTTATTGCCACTTATATTTCCATCGCCACCCCCCCTAACCAATACTGAGCTCCCCGCATTCAAAGCACATATTCTAGTTGCAATGATGGCCTACAGTTTACTAACTATTGCTGCATTACACGCCTTTCTTATGGCGGTTGTAGAACGACGCTTGCACCATCCTGCTATGCCTTCGGTATTGACAAATTTACCGCCTCTTCTGACTATGGAAAAATTATTGTTCCGTATCATTTGGGCAGGTTTTATACTATTAACACTAACTCTCATCAGCGGCGTAGTATTTTCGGAAGAAGTTTTCGGTCAGGCAGTAAAATTTACTCATAAAACTTTATTTGGCTTCATTTCTTGGGGCGTGTTTGCTGCTCTGCTAACAGGCAGACAATTATATGGTTGGCGGGGGCGAATGGCTATTCGCTGGACCCTTATAGGATTTATCATCCTACTATTAGCCTATATTGGTAGCAAATTTGTTTTAGAAGTAATCCTAAAACGCTAAAGTCCGAAACTAAAAATAACTGAGCTTAATCTTCCACTAAGCTCTAAATCTCTCTGATTCTGAATCCTTGACAAAACTCCCCTCCCCTTTGATACTGAATTTTTCTCTAATAAGATAAAGATATTTTTGGAATATTTGCCGTTATATGTACTAATAATTGCAGTAATTATTTTGTTGATTCTATCTGCGTTTTTCTCCCTTTCTGAAACCAGCATGATGGCGATCAACCGATACCGTTTGAGATTTCTTGTTAAACAAGGACATCGCGGTGCTAGCCTAACTACCAAATTGTTAGCAGATACTGACCGGCTGCTTGGAGTAATTCTCCTTGGTAATAATCTGTTAAATGCTGCAGCGGCAACATTGGTTGCAGTCATTATTTCCACTTTCTTTGGCCACAATGATCTTGCTATTTTCATTGGCACGATATGTATAACATTTGCTATCTTGGTATTTAGTGAGATTACACCAAAAGTAATTGCTGCCACCTATCCTGAACGTATTGCATTAGTTTCAAGCTACATATTGACACCATTATTAAAAATTTTTTATCCAATAATATGGTTTGTTAATCTTTTTGTTCAGGCGTTACTTTTTATTCTGCACATGAAGCCCAAAGAAAGAAACACCACACACAGACTTGGTACAGAAGAACTCAAAACTCTTGTCTTGGAAGAGAGGTATTTTATGAGGAAAAAGCACAAAAGTGTATTGCTGAATCTGTTTGATTTAGAAGCAACTACCGTTGACGACGTGATGGTACCCAGAGGACAAATTGAAGCAATAAATTTGGAAGCCGTTGATGAAACAATCCAAAATCAGCTACTTACTTGTCATCATACCCGCATACCCGTATATCAAGGAACCTTGGATGATGTAATTGGAATAGTTTCAGCCCGAAAAAGTCTTAAATCAAATGAGTGGCGGTGAAATTACTGCTGTATCACTTAAAAAAATTATGCGCGAACCATATTTTATTCCTTC
>JAHEKB010000267.1 GCA_024638525.1 Bacteroidota bacterium | reverse complement strand
CGGCCTCTTGTAATTTATTAATTAGCTCATTGATTCCATTATATGTGATACCCCGATCACTTAATTCAAGCTCGCGCATTAACTCAGCGATCGTGCGAATCGTACCAGCAGTTCCTACCGCATAAGACCAACCAAGTTTTTTTACTGTAGAAATAATAGGCTGCAGTTGTAATTTTGCTTCTACTAATGCTTTTTTGAATTTCTTTTTCTCTAAACTACCGTTTGGAAAATATTTCATGCTTATTACTACACACCCCATTTGCACACTTTCCATTAATAACGGTTTACCTCTTTCTCCAATAATAACTTCCGTGCTACCGCCACCTATGTCTACCACAAGCCATTTTGCATCTGGGCCTGTGACTGAGTGAATCGTGCCTTGATAAATTAAACGCGCTTCTTCGACACCCGAAATTACTTGGATGGGATGACCAAGTGCTTCTTCTGCACGTTGGATAAATTCAGTGCTATTTTTTGCTCGTCGCAGCGTATTTGTGCCTACTACTCGCACAGAATTTGCATGCATTTCCTGAAGACGTTGGCCAAAACGTTGTAGACATTCTATAGCTCGTTCTTGAGACTCTTGTGATAGATTGCCAGATTGATCAAGTCCTGCACCTAATCGCACCATTTCACGAATGCGATCGATAACTTTTAACTGTCCATGTTGATCCTGTGCAACCACCATATGAAAACTGTTAGAACCTAAATCAACTGCCGCAATAATGGAGGACAAACCTGCTGTTAAATCATCAGGATATTTAATGAGGGAAGAAGGTTGCATATATGCAGGCTAGCGTTACAGATGAGCTGCTGTTACCTTAAACATTTGTCTAATTATTTATTCTGAGCTTAATTTGATGGTAATAATGCACGACCATTTCCATAATCGACAATAACGCCATTACGGGTAATTTCTTCAACAAGTGGGCCATTATTGGCAATTCGTTCGCCCTCTTTGTATTTACCCATATTAATTAAAACAAAACGTCGCTTCGGATCATCATCAAAGACATGTACATTCACTTCATATTGACTAAGATTATTGCGAGGGCTTTCCGGTAAGTCTTTCAAATTTGGCACATTAGGAATTGATGGCTTAGTCTCACCTTGATCAATAAGTAGCTTTGGCGCATTAGCAATAGGTTGTGCAGATTCATCTAGACTTAATTCTGTTTGGGAAAAAGCTACTTCACCTATGCTTGTAGTAGAAGCGGTTGTCACTTCTGCAGGAATTGAATTGTAATCACTACCTGATTGTTGTGTCGTTTTGGCCTGTTTGGCTTCGTAGATTAGTGGGCGATCAATTTCCGGTGTTATTTTACTTTCAAGTTCCATTGCCAAAGGGCGATCCTCTGAGGGCACAATAACTGCCATCGCATCACTATCCATAGTACTCGCAGGCGCAGCTTCAGACACAACAGTCTCTTCATCTATTTGTGTTCGTAAAGGTGTTTGAATTACAGAGTCCGCATCTGAATTTGCAGAGTTGTTTGTTACAATTTCTGTGGTTTCATTAGAGTTAGTACCGGCTCGTAAAAATATTATCAGCACCAATACATTAGCAAATAATGCCATAGTGACCCACAACCAAGCATTGTTGGGTTTTTTTTGACGCTGTTTGACCGGACTTACAAATTTAAGATCCGGTTGTTTCTCAAGTTGACGTTCATGTTCGGCGCGCGTCAACGCATCAAGAATCATTGACATGTTTAGTATCTTTTAAGCTTAGCTCGTCTGGCGCGACAGTACAGGGGTTGATCGATCATTCACTGCGGTATTCAACTCAATCATCGTCTCGCGACCCACTACACCATCCACATTAAGACCACGCATTCGTTGAAACTCCATCACTCGCCACTTAAGTGTAGGATCAAACTGTAAGTTTTTCTTTTCACCTATTGTAATTGGTTTGCCTTCAATTCGATCTAATTGTTGACGTAGCCAGCCTATATCGGCACCGATCAAACCTTCTTTTAATACCTCAGAACCCGCAGGTGGTGGTCTCCATAATAATAAGTAGTTGCCATACCAAAACGGATCTATCGCATCGGTCGCAGTGGTAATTACCTCTCCACCAATATTTAAGCTAACTTGGTTGCCTTGTAGCGCAAGTATAACGACTTGTTTTCTTTTGCCTGCTTTATTAATTAGCTCTAAAACTGCAGGTCGGTTAAAGCTGCGGATTTCCACCCATTCCGCTTTGCCAAAGATGCACCGTAAATTAGCAGCAATGGCACGTGCACATGCAGTCTGTCCTTGTAATTCCGAGTATGATAAACCCCAATAACTAAACAAGGTGGTAAAGGCAGTATCGTTATCAGCACGTATATTTACGCTTTCAATGAGATTTAGAAGTGCTTGTTTACTTTGTTGCTGAGTGCCTTGTTGGTCAATAGGGCTCGGTTCAGATGCAACTGTTTGTGGTTTACTCAACTCATCATCGATAGTGACCGCCTGTGATGACATGGTTATATTTGGTGTAGTTACGGTTTTTTGTGTTTCGACGAAAGTCTGTGTAGCTAAGGGTTCTGAAATGATCGTTTGTTGATTAGCATTTGCATAACTATCTGGCGATGTCCTGGGTAAAAATCCCCAACCTGCAAGTAATAGTGCCGCAGCACCCGCTGCAATTGCACCACCCGCTACCCATTGTATAGGTTGCAGACGTTCTACAGGTTGCAATACTTCACTGGCGGCTTTACGCACCAAATTTTTATCAATTCGGTGAACGTTTCCACCATATGCACCCATCATCGCACGCTCACATACATTATTGATTAAACGTGGCACACCACCAGAAAGGCGATGCACCACTTGCATTGCACCTTTTGTAAACAGTTCTCCTTTAAAACCTACTATCTGCA
>JAHEKB010000052.1 GCA_024638525.1 Bacteroidota bacterium | reverse complement strand
TTCAAAGCGAAGCTGTGGATCTCGATCAAAATAAAGACTACTTTAGAGCTGCTGAACTCAATGTAATTTTACAACACGAGTCCATCTTTGAAACATACCCAGATGACTCCATATCCGAATGATTATGTTATTAGAAACTGTATATCAAGGGCCGGGAAACGCCAGTTTTAACCAATACCTTTTAGAAATTATTCTCATCATGTTTGGAGCATTTCTTTTGGGATACTTATTTAGGTTCTTTCTTAATGACAAACACAAGAAGAGAATAAAGGAATTGGAATCCAGTACAGATAAAGATGAGAAAACAGCGCATGAGTTGTCAACTGCAAATGCTGAAATTACAAGTTTAAAGCAAGACTTGGAGAATTCTCGAGAGGCGTATTCAAGAGCGGTTTCAGAGAAGCTGAGTATGCATTCCGAATTAGAACAGTTAAAGAAGTCAACTGATGGTAGCGCCAAACCCTCCCCAGCAGAAGTAGTTGCTGAAAAGCAGGACCTTACGGTGATTGAAGGGGTGGGCCCTAAGATTGCGCAGCTTCTCGATCAAGGGGGTATAAGAAATTACACGGATATCATCAATAGTCCCATTGAACGGATAAAAGAAGTATTGTTAAAAGGTGGCCCAACCTATGCTGTACATGACCCTTCTACTTGGGCAGAGCAATCAAAACTGGCAAGAGAGGGTAAAATGGAAGAGTTAAAGGCGCTTCAAAAGGAATTAAAAGGAGGAAGACGTAAATCTTAACCTTTCGCAATCCTTTTGATAATAGCACTTGTGCTATGACCTTCAAGAAATGGAATAATCTCAACCTTTCCACCCAATTCGAGCACTTCCTTGGCTCCAACAATGGTTTCTATGGTATAATCTCCTCCTTTAACCAAAACATCGGGCTTGAGCTCTTGAATTAGCTCTAACGGGGTATCTTGATTAAAGAGGACAACCGCATCTACGAACACCAATGAGGCAAGTTTTGTAGCTCTAGTCCTTTCATCGATCACCGGTCTTCCTTCTCCTTTTAACACTCTAACTGATGAATCAGAATTTAAGGCAATCACCAATTTGTCACCTAAATCTGCAGCTTTTGCTAAATAGTCAATATGTCCAAGGTGCAGTATATCAAAGCAACCATTGGTAAATACCACCCGCTCATTAAAACCTTTCCAAGTATTAATCTCTTCAGCGAGGAATGTTGAGTCCGAGTATAGCTTGCTATTAATCAGTTCCAGCCAATTCATTGCGCTTTTTTCTTTGACTTTTATAAAGGAAGTATATCACCGAGAATATACCTACAGCTAAGATAAGGATTACTTGGACTGCGTGGGTTAGAATGGCGTAAGTCTCTGCAGGCGCAGAGGCAATTCCGTATAAGGCCAAACCCGCAGGAACCAGAACCTCAAATGTGCCCAGCCCACCAGGAACAGGTATGATCATGGCGGCTGTTCCAAATAGTAAAACCGTTAACCCAGCGGATGGTCCTAAATGTGCAGTGGCATCCAAGGCATAGAATACAAAGAGTGGCATGAGAAAATACATGAACCAGATCAACAGACTATAGACAATGAATAATCCCTTCCTTTTGAGACTAAAAATGGTCTTCAATCCATCGACAACACCTTCAAAGAAGTTTTTAAATTTAGATATGATTGGCAGCTTGTATATTCTTTTTCTAAATCTGATTAAGAGAGCAAACCCAATAATACCTACTAAAGCAATGATTCCATAAAGTCTTAGACTGGCCGCAGTACTTTCTTCAAAGAATTCTGTCGCGAAATCTGCAATGAGCTGAAATTGAATAAAGAAGATGCTGAGGGCGATTAGCAATGTGATTATTAGATCGACTACTCGCTCAACAACAACAGTGCCTACGAGTTTATTAAAGGGGATGTCCTCAATTTTAGAAAGCATCGCCGGCCGAGTAACCTCACCTAATCTAGGAACCGCCATATTGACCATATAGCCCACAATTACTGAATGAAAACTGGCCCATGATCCGGCTTTATAACCCATAGGTTCTAAGAGTAAGTTCCATCTTAAGGCCCTAAATAAATGACTTAGGATACCACAGAACATGGAAATGAGTATCCAGTGCAACTTTGCGTGTTTCAAGTCATTGAGAATATCTTCCAGCCCTACATTTGAGGTGGCCCATAAAAACAAGGCAACACCTATAAGCAGAAAAACAAGAGTGTTTAATGTGGTTTTGACTTTCTTATTCAAGGATTGCTTTATTGTCTTTATCCGGGAAAACTAAAAATGGCCTGAATTTTTTGGCCTCCGCCAATTCCATGTGGGCAAAAGAGATAATGATGACAATATCTCCTTTAGCGGCTTTTCTGGCTGCAGCGCCATTTAAACAAATCATACCACCCCCGCGCTCACCTGCAATGGCATAGGTCTCAAGCCTCTCGCCATTATTGTTATTAACCACTAAGACCTTTTCTCCTTCGATCATTTGCGCAGCATCCATAAGATCTTCATCTATGGTTATTGAACCGACATAATCCAGTTCTGTTTGGGTTACTTTAGCGCGATGGATCTTTGATTTTAAAACCTCAATCAACATAGATGGGCAAAAGTAGTCAAAGAATATTCTCCTCTTAAACTACTTACCACTTAACAACTTTCTGAACCATGTGAATATGGTCTTGTACCGCTCTTAGAATGTATAAACCGTTTGGCAAATCACTGAGATCAATGCTTTGATCTTCTACCACTTGTTCTTTGAGCAATCTGCCTTCCAAGGAGTAAATCTGAACCAAAGCAGGGTCATTCTTGTCCAATGCTAGATGCAGTAATCCTCGCGTCGGGTTGGGATATACTTCAAGGCCTTCTGCCGAGTACATTGGCTCTACACTTGCCAATTGGTTGCTAACCATTGCCCAAACTGGGTTTGTTGCTTCTTGTTCGTAATAGTCAAAGACCACTTGAGCTCGATTTGTTAAGACGGTTCCTTCACTCATCCCTTGATTTAAGCCAATCCTAAAGCTCACAAATCCTTTGTGAGCAACAATCTCTGGGTTATTACTTGGGTTTGGCAGTAGGTCGATGTCCTTAAAGCTCCAAACTATAATACCTAGATCTTCGCCAGGTAGCCCGGTAAATGCTTCACTGCTCACAGGGTGGCTCGCTCCAGTTGTTTGGATAATAGATAAACTGTGATTTAACTTGATGGTATCTATGACATAGACATTATGAATGGTATCTGTTGTATAATTCGCAAAACTTATTTGATATTCTATGGACTCTGTTGAGTCTTGAATGTATGCTGTATCACTACCAGTCGGGAAGATTTCTTTCTTAAATTCATAATCTTCTTCTCCTAGACTTTGCAAAAGACTTGACTCATTGTCTATGGTAATCTCTTCATCTTCTTGCAGAGGTATAGAGGCTACTAGATTGAGAAAAGCATCTGCACTGGATTGTATCCCAAAGCTTATCGAAATCTGTCTTTGTTCTCCGGCAAATAGGTCTTCCACAGTCCAGACGGCACTATCTCCTCCTATGACAGCTGGAGAGGGTTCTGCTTTGATATCCACTAGCTTACTGTCAAACTTGAGGACTACCTGAGTTTGTGCAACATTCTCAGAGCCGTTGTTCACAAATTGAATCCTATAGCTCACATCGGAATTTTTGTCTACAGTTAAACCTGAGGCTGAGGTCAGTTTAATGGCTAAATCCCGTATCCCGGTTTTTTGAATCATTGGAAAATTTAAACCGGTCTGAACTTGACCTTTGGCCAAATTAACCTGATGAATCTCCGTTCCGCAATCCACTACTTCCCAAATCTTATTCTTCAAAATCCTTATATCATATTCACCTTTTGGAAGGATACTGAAATACGTTCCGTCTTCCAATGGCTTAATGTATCTCGGGCCAGGTGTTACCAGAACGTTCATCTCATTTAACTGCTCATCTCTGCTGTTGAATGCGCAGTTCTTGTCTTTGTCAAAGAAGATCTTCCCACTTATAATCCCATGTTCAGGCAAGTAACGAGCTATGCGGTCATACCTTATCAGATTATGGTATATAAAAAACCCAGTTCCGATCAAATAATCTTTGTGGTTTGCTAGCAGTCGCAGACCAAGTAGATTGCCATTATCTACTTCTTCCCATTTTCCATTTTGAAATACAATCAAGGTGGTACTATTGTCTTTTGCCGGGATCTTAAACTGACCGCTAGCATATATTTTTCCACCTACCTCGACAATGTCGTATATGTTGCTAATTTCATCCAAGCCCTGATTGATAGTGTCAATCTGGCTTCCATTCACCTTGTAGAATCCATATTCTTTTGACGTAGTATTATATCCGCTGAAGTAAACATTGGAGCCAATACCTATGGCCTTTTTGGGTACAATAATGTTATTAGATAGCCGCTGCCATTGATTCTTATGATAAATGGCCAAATTAGCCGTAGCGGTATCATTTGCTTTTGTAATCCGACCGCCTAGAATGAGCAGATTCTCATTGGCGAAAATGGTCGAGATGCTGCCTTTTATACCTGAACCAAAAGACGCATTGCTCGCAGTAAGTACACTTACTCCGTTAAAAAAAGCTAGGTTTTCACCGTAATTAGCACTGCTAGCGGTGAATGGGCCTGAGATTACAAGTTGATTGTCAAATACAGCAAGCTCGTCAACGAACAAAAAATTGGAAAGGTTACTGTTGACCGCTGTAACTTTTTGATACTCTCTATTGCTCCACCTAATAATGTGCTTGGCTCCATCAATATCTTTAAACTCATTAATTTTACCACCAATATAAAGTGCACCTTTATAGAACTTCAAAGCGTTGATATAAGAGTTAGAATCGGCATAAATAGGAGGGAGTTCCTGCCAGTAGAATCCGTTCCAAACGGATATTTTGTGTACACGGTACCCCTTGTCAAATCCTTGGACATGAGCTGTGACGATTAGGTTGGCATGAGAAGTGATAGCCGTTGGTGTCCTTTCTAGACCCCCGTCTAAAGGTTGCCAAACCTGCGCCTGCGTTCCCATCGCAAGCATAACTGTTAATATTAAATTAATGCTTCTTCTCATATCATCTAAATCTATAATAAATGCCTATTTCTGTCCCATACATTCTGAATCGCTGTTGTATTCCTTGTTCATTACTCATATTGAGTAAGTCGGTATTAATTCCTGTATTTAGTTCAATTTCCCAGCTTGGATGAATTCTATATCCATAGCTCAACTGCAAGCCTGCAGACAAGTTGAAACTATTTACTATTGAGTTATCTATCTCTCGTACCCGTAAGCTAGGGGCATTGATGCTGCCTCCAGATTGAATGATAAATTGTGGCTGCAGTTGAAGCCCTATTCCAAGGCGTGACTTTGGCCCCAATGGAACACTCTTGGCAATAAGGATAGGCACACCTATGCTGTGATAGTTAGGATTGTTAAGATTTTTAGTCACTACAGAATCTCTGTAGTTGAAAGGCAACCAAGTAGTATCCCCATTTAAGTCCACGAAAGGTATGGTATCATAAAGCTGTATCCTGAGTTCCGGACTATTGCTAAATGCATTTCCTAGCGATTGTTTTTTGCTGAAATAGCTTAGGCCTCCTTTAAATTGAAATCCTTTATATGTAGTTCTGAGATTCACTTCTATTCTCTGACTCAATGCGGCCTTTTCATTGAGATTTCTGTATTCTACCAATGAATCCTGTTCAGCACTCAATTGCTGATCATTAATGGCTGCTCCAATATTCAGACCAATTTGTAAGGGTATTTGTGGCGATTTATTCTCAATACGCTTTATATATGACAGCCTTGTTAATTCAAGTGCACTGAGGTCGACCGCGGGTGCGGGATGGGCAAAAGGAATTTCATCAATGGCCCTCATTCCTCTAATAGCTATGAATCGATGTGCGTCTGGTGTTTCTATTGGCAGGATATCATTATTACTCCTTGCTGAAGGCGCTTCATTGTCTGCAGTTTGATTATCTTCATTAGAATCAGTAATGGTTCCATTTTCATTGTCGTCTTCAATTGAATTTGAATTGTTTGTCAATGGGCTATTTTCAGTTTCTATTTCAGCTGTTATGATTTCAGCATCTTTTGAATCGGAGAACTCTGCTGTATTGCTTGAATTGGAAAGGCTGTCGATACCTGAGTGTCTAGTGGTATTGGAGTCAATAGATGGGTTTATAGCCTCAGAAATATCCTCTTTGGGAGATTTGCGATCTTGATCTCCATTGAATACACCGCCTATCCAAAGACCCAATAAAACAGCTGGGATAAGAAGCAACCACCAGAAGAAGCCCCTTCTTTTCTTTTCGTCGTACAATTCGCCTGCAATGCGGTCCCATTCACTTCCATCTAGCGGAAGTGGCTGACCATCAAGGCGATCCTTAAAAAAATCATCGATATGTTGCTTTTTCTTAGCCAAGATCTATGTTTTCTTTTACTAGTCGTTGCAATTGTTTTCTTGCTCTTGCAAGTTGAGACTTGGAAGTTCCCACACTGATTCCGAGCTCTTGGGCAATTTCCTTATGACTGTAGCCTTCTATGGCATAAAGGTTAAAAATCACTCTGTAGCCGTCAGGCAATTTATTGATCACCGCATGGAGATCGCTCATCTTAACCTCCTTTTTATCATTAAATTCTATATAGGAGTACTCATCAGACTCCCTGGCCTTTTGGTCGTACTCCTTGAATTTAATGCTGTGTTTAAAGTGATCAATAGCAGTATTTATCATTATCCTAGTCATCCAAGTTTCTAATTTAGCCTTACCATTAAAGCGGTCAATTTGCTTGAAGATCTTGATATACCCCTCGTGAAGGGCGTCTTTAGCGTCCTCCATATTGGGGCAGTAGCGCGCACAGACCCCAAGCATTTTGCCTGCGTATTGGTTAAATAGTTGTTTCTGAGCGTTAGGTTCTTTCCTTGCACAGGCTGAAATAAGTTCCTGTTCATTTTTCAAACTTTTCGCTTTGCTCATTAGTCTTGGCGCAACACTAAAGGTTGCATCTAGGCATTAAAAATTTAAAGAAAGTGTAAAATCTTGTCAAAATGAGAGGCTTTTACCCACATTGACACTTTGTAAGATACTTATGTTCAGAGCTTAATACAGAAAAGCTAATCTTCGAAGAATTCCAAGCATTGTCTGATGTTTTCATGCCGGTGAAGACGAATACTCAGGCTATTTTCATCTACTTCTGTTAGCGATGATATAAAGGCATCTGTATAGCCCAACTTTTCTGCTTCTTTCAATCTTCTTTCTATATGAGAAACGCTTCTCAACTCTCCACTTAGGCCCAGTTCTGCGGAGAACATCATTTTGTTGGGTATGGAATATGCTTTGAATGAAGACACAATAGCCATTGCTATACCAAGATCCGCGGCAGGGTCAGAAATTTTCATTCCGCCAGCTATATTCACAAAGACATCATTCATTACCATGGGTAAGTTCCCTCTTTTCTCGATGATGGCCAACAACATGTTTAAGCGCTTGAGATCAAAACCGTTGGCGTTTCTTTGTGGTGTACCATAAACAGCAGGACTTACTAGTGCCTGAGATTCAACGAGTAAGGGTCTGTTTCCTTCTAAGGTAGCTATGACTGCTACACCTGAAAGTTGCTCTTTTCTTTGTGTGATCAATAATTCTGAAGGATTTTGTACTTCCCTCATTCCGTCGGCACGCATTTCGTAGATCCCCAGCTCCATCGCACTGCCAAAACGGTTTTTTAAACTTCTAAGTAACCTATAACTGTGTTGATTGTCGCCTTCAAACTGCAAAACCGTATCTACCATATGTTCAAGCAATTTTGGTCCAGCAAGTTGGCCATCCTTTGTGATATGCCCTACGAGAATAACGGGCACATTGTCCGTTTTTGCATATTGGATCAATAATGCAGCTGACTCTCTTATCTGGGAAACACTGCCGGGAGTAGATTCCAATTCTTTGGAGTACATGGTCTGAATGGAATCAACAATGGCAAAACTGGCTTGCTGTTTTTTGAGATGATCTATCGCTACTTCAACACAGGTTTCATTAAGCACAAGACAATTTTCGTTGTCTATGCCAATGCGTTCTGCTCTCAATTTGATTTGCTGTGCACTTTCTTCACCACTCAAATAGATCACCTTCCGGTTCATGCGCAAGGCGGTCTGTAACAAAAGGGTTGATTTGCCAATGCCGGGTTCTCCGCCAAGCAAACAAACAGCTCCGGGGACCAAACCGCCTCCCAGAACTCGGTTCAACTCAGATCCGGGAAGCTGAATTCTTTGCAATGGCTCTGAGCTTAGATCTATGATAGCTTGAGGAGTTGATGCAGCCTTAATGCTTTTATGTCCAGGCCTAGCTGGGCTTGTGATTTCCTCTTGTACCGTATTGAATGAACCACAAGAAAAACACTTTCCTATCATCTTGGCATATGATGTACCGCATTGCGAGCATATGTATGTGCTTTTAGTCTTGGGCATGGTCCTTTGGTCAAGCGAAAATGGTTGTTTTTATAGTCGAATTCAACTTTTACACTAAACAGAAGACTTCAGAGTTATTCCTTTCTATGAAAGTGAGTCATTTTAAAATAGTGTTAAGACCTTTGAGGCTACTCCTTTTTTTCTATTTTTGTCCGCAATACGTTTTAATTCAGAATAGAAGATGAAAAAATTCACAAGCTTAGTTATGTTACTGTGTCTATTGGCACTGAACGTACAGACAGTATTTGCGCAGGAAGATGCGGCGTCTGAAGATGCAACAGAAGAAGTTGCAACAGAAGAAGCAACAGAGGATGGTGATTCCACCGATGCGGAGGAAAGTGCAACAACAGAAGATGCAGAAACAACTGAACAGGAGGCAGAGGAAGAATCAGGTTACCAAGCCATAAAGCAAAAGTTCATCGAAGGTGGACCATTGTTCATGTCACTTCCTTTAATGTGTTTGATTCTAGGTCTGGCAATTGCCATTGAAAGAATTATTTCCTTGTTCTATATGTCCATCAACACGGATAAGTTTATCAATGAGGTAGACGATGCAATTGTAGAGGGCAATATCGAGCAGGCGAAAGATCTTTGTAGAAATACAAGAGGTCCGATAGCAAGTATTTATTATCAGGGGCTGGATAGGGTTGACCAAGGTTCTATAGATGTGGTGGAGAAAGCGGTTGTGAATTATGGATCCGTTCAGATGGGTCAATTAGAAAAAGGACTTGTATGGCTTTCACTTTTCATAGCCTTGGCACCGATGCTTGGATTCTTGGGAACGGTAATTGGTATGATTGAAGCCTTTGATGCCATCAAGAAGGCAGGAGATATTTCTCCTGGCGTTGTTGCAGATGGTATTTCTGTGGCCTTGTTAACTACAGTTGCAGGTTTGATTGTTGCGATCATTCTTCAAATCTTCTACAATTACATTGTCACTAAGGTTGATAGTACAGTCAATAAAATGGAGGATGCATCAATTTCATTGATAGATATCCTGGTTAAAAATAATGTTGTAAAAGGATAAGAAGATGGGAAGAATAATTAGAATAGTATTCTTTTCCATAGTTGTTCTCTTTATAGTGTACGGCATTATGTATCTGATTTGGGGGGACAATAACAGCACAAAAGGTGCTGGTCTTGGTCTTTCTTTAAGTGTGGTCTTGATGGGTCTTGCTGCCGTCGGAGTATTGGCAGCCTCAGTTTTTAATTTCATACACCATCCCAAAGCAGCTGTTAGAGTATTACTAGGCTTGGCAGTTTTTGCCATTCTTGCACTAATAGGTTACTCTCTTTCCAATGGGGAAATCTTGGAGAATTATTATAAGTATGGAATTGAAACGGCAAATCAATCGAAAAGGATTGATGCAGAATTATATGTGATGTATGGCTTAGGGCTTATAGCCTTCCTTGCCATTATAGCATCGGAGATTTCAGCAGCTATTAAAAAGTAAAATGTCTAGAAGGAAAAGAGGTATACCAGAAATCAATGCGGGTTCCATGGCGGACATCGCGTTCTTGTTGCTGGTCTTCTTTCTGGTAACAACCACTATGGATATCCCTACGGGAATACAGGTGCAATTGCCTCCAATTACTGATGAGCCGCCTCCAGAATCTCAACAGAGAAAAAAAGAGGTACTTGAGGTTTTGGTCAATGCCAGAGATCAATTGCTTGTTGAAGGTCAATTGATGCAAGTTGATAAGCTTAAGCAAAAGACCATTGACCATCTAACGAATGAGGGAAGAAATCCCAATCTTTCAACTACTTCAACTAAGGCTATTGTATCCCTAAAGAATGACCGGGGAACGTCTTATGAAATGTATTTGAGCGTATATAACGAGTTAGAGGCAGCGTATAGACAGGTAAGAGATGATTATGCCATGCAGAAGTTTGGCATGGAGTTCAAGAAACTCAGGACAGAAGCTCAAGTTGACGAGGTCAAGGAGAAGTATCCCAAGAAGTTATCAGAAGCTGAACCCGTTAATACAGGAGGTGAATAATGTCTAAGTTCAAGAAAAAGAAAGGAAGCGAAACTCCGGGGATTAATACATCCTCCTTGCCAGATATTGTTTTCATGTTGTTGTTCTTCTTTATGGTAGCTACCAAGATGAGAGACAAAGAGATGAAGGTCAGGACTCAGTTACCTACTGCAACTGAAGTTGAAAAGCTTGAGAAAAAGTCTAGACTGCACTACATTTTCATTGGACCTCCTTTAGATCCAACAAAGGGAACTGCTCCGCGTATTCAACTTGATGATGCCTTTGCCAATGTCAATCAAATTCAAGAGTACATTACCCTGCAAAATTCAAAGAAAGCTGAAAGTGAAATTCCGTTTATGACCACTTCACTAAAGGCGGACAGGGTTGTTAAGATGGGAATTATTCAAGACATCAAGCAAGAACTCAGAGAGGTGAATGCCTTGAAATTGAGTTATACAGCATCCAAAGAGATAAGAGAAGACTAAAGAGCTTCACAAACAGATTAAAAAGAGAGCAATTGCTCTCTTTTTTTGTTTAACCATAGTCGAAATGTAATTTGCAGTGGCATGGCTACAAGCCTAGAGTATATTAAAACACCCATTAAGGATGAGCTCAAGATCTTTGAGTCGAAGTTTCGAGATAGCATGAGGTCTAAGGTGCCATTGTTGGACACGGTGATGAACTACATCGTAAAACGCAAAGGCAAGCAAATGCGACCATTATTGGTACTTCATTGTGCTAAACTGTTTGGAGAAGTGAACGAAACTACCTACCGGGGTGCTGCACTAGTAGAGCTTCTTCACACCGCAACCCTGGTACATGACGATGTGGTTGATGACGCCAACATGCGCAGGGGCTTTTTCTCCATCAACGCCTTATGGAAAAACAAGATCGCCGTTTTGGTAGGAGATTATCTTTTGTCTAAAGGACTTTTACTCTCCTTAAAGAACAAGGACTACAAATCTTTAGAAATACTCTCGAGTGCTGTTGAACAAATGAGTGAGGGTGA
>JAHEKB010000051.1 GCA_024638525.1 Bacteroidota bacterium | reverse complement strand
GGATGTAAGACATAAGATTGTTGCTCGTTTAGATTATCGATTCAAAGGTGGAAATGAATACACAGGCCCGATTTGGTTTGGCAAACGCGTTTTTGCTAATTCAGGTGCAAACTTGATTATTACGACGAAATCAGGGGAACCGTATTCGGCATACGCCAATCCAGTACCTAGCGCCGCAGTGGCAACAGCAACAAGACAGCAACTGGAAGGAAATCCATTCGGTTCTAGAAAGCCTTGGCAAACTAGAATCGATGCTAACATCAACAAGAACTTTATGATTCAAAAGCGATCAACGAAGGACGATTACCGAATGAGATCTTACAATGTTCAAGTGTTCTTATGGGTACAAAATATTTTGAATGCTAGAATAGTGAATAATGTATTTGGTTTTACGGGTCTTCCGGACGACGATGGATGGTTGAGTTCACCAGAAGGACAACAACAGATTGCCAATGAGTTAAACTCTCAATCCTATGTAGACCTTTACAATGCGAAAGTTGAGAACCCTTATCGCTATGCCATTCCTAGATTGGCGAGATTGGGTGTGAAATTTATTTTCTAAAAATTAAAAGCTTACAACACAAATGATCAATATGAAAAATATACTGGCTTTAGGCTTTATCTGTCTAATGACGTTGAGCACATTCGCTAAGGAAGATGTTCCAAGAGAAGGTGCTGACAATGACAAAGATAGAGACAGCTATCGCAGATCAATGAAGTTTGGTTCGGATTGCGATCCCGCAACACAATCAGCTGACCTGGATGTAAACAACGTTAGAGCAAAGATCCTTAATGGGGGAGACATGTGGTGGGATTTGAACAATCCACGCTATGAGATACCCAAGATCGAAGATTTGAACTCGGTGAGAAAGAATTCTCTCTTTGCCGGAGCGATTTGGATTGGCGGAGAAGATTTGGGAGGCAACTTAAAGCTGGCTGCCATGACTTATCGCCAGAGAGGTTCTGACTTTTGGCCGGGTCCATTGGATACTGTTACAAGTAATACCAATGCGGCTACCTGTCTGAAATACGACCAAGTTTTCAAAGTGGAAGGTGATGCAATCATTGATCACTGGGATCAATTTGAGGAGAACGGAAGTGTGCCTATTCCAGATGCCCAGATCAAAGCTTGGCCCGGACAAGGTTCAGGCAGCTACCCCAACAGACCATTAGCGCCCTTCTTTGATGCTAATGGCGATGGTATATATAATCCAGTTTTGGGAGATTATCCAATATTACAAAACGACTGTAAGGGAGTTGCGCTTGAAAACGCCCCCGAAGATCAACCAGACCAAATGTTATGGTTTATTTTTAACGATAAGGGAAACATTCACTCTGAAACTCAGGGCGATCCCATAGGTGTCGAACTTCAAACCACCGCATTTGCGTTTGCAACCAATGACGAGGTCAACGATATGACCTTCTACAGCACTAGAATCATCAATAGGGGTTTCAATCAGCTGCGAAATACTTACTTTGGTCAATGGGTCGATCCTGACTTGGGTAATTTCACGGACGACTATGTTGGATGCGATGTTGGTCTTTCATTGGGCTTCTGTTATAATGGAGATGACAATGACGAAGGTGTTTTGGGTTATGGTCTTAATCCGCCTTCCGTAGGTGTCGACTTCTTTGAAGGACCTATAGTGGATACCATCATCGATGGCATTCCTACTAAAGCAGAGTTGGGAATGTCAAAGTTTGTCTACTACAACAACAACGCAAACCCGATCAATGGTAATCCCAATACAGCCATCCAGTTCTATAACTACCTGCGCGGTAGATGGATGAACGGTACGGAGATTGAATTTGGTGGAGACGGTATCACTGGGACGGATGGAACGCCAGCCAGTTATATGTTCCCATTTGATACAGATCCTGCACATCCCGGACAATACTGGGACGAGAGAACTGCCGGTAATGTACCTGCTGACAGGCGTTTCCTACAGTCTTCAGGACCCTTCATACTAGAACCTGGTGCTGTTCAAAAGTTGACAGTGGGGGTAGTATGGGCGCGGTCGTCATTCGGGGGCGCTGAAGGCTCACTAGGTCTGCTAAAAGTGGCTAGCCAAAAGGCACAAGAACTCTTTAACGGTTGTTTTGACCTTGTTGACGGACCGGATGCACCGGAGATTGAAGTGCAAGAATTGGATCAACAATTGGTTGTTTCTTTTGCCAACACTGGCGATGATAGAATTGAAGGTTATAAGGAAGATGTGATCAACGGATTTAATGAATTGGAATCCTATGCATTCCAAGGATATAGAATTTTCCAATTGAAAAATGGAGCAGTGAGTTTATCCGAGCTGGATGACATCTCCAAAGCAAGAGAAGTGTTCCAATGCGATTTAAAAGATACTTTTTCTATCTTGATCAATAGATCATACGATCCTGATGTAGAAACAGAAGTACCAACTCGTGAAGTAACTGGAGAAAATAGTGGTGTAGTTCATACGGTATCTTTGACAGACGATGCTTTTGCCACGGGCTCCAATAAATCCTTGGTTAACTTCAAGACATATTATTATATCCTGGTGGCATATGCCGCTGGCGAAAGCCGGAACAGGGAGTATTTAGAAGGAAGAAAAGTTCAGAAGTTTTCTGCTTCTCCAAGAAAGAGCGAACCGCGCTTGGGGGGTTCAAATCCTCAAGCGGATTATGGTACAGGACCAAAACTGACCAGATTAGCAGGCAAGGGCAATGGAGGACAGCGACTCGATCTTACGGACGAAAGCCGAGAGGAAATTGTGAGGGCCAATTATGTGGCAGAGCTCACATATACCAATGGCGGAGGTCCTGTAAATATTACAGTAATAGATCCCTTAAAGATAGATCAAGCAGATTATGAATTGACCTTGGTTGATTCGGCTACGGTTCCCGGACGATTCGTACCACTTACCAGTTCTAATTATGATGCTGATGAGGTAAAATGGATATTGGTCAGACTGCCCAATGACACCATAGTGGCGGATACCACCATTAATTATCGAAATGAGCAAGTGATCCTCGAAGCAACTACAGGTGAGAAGATTAAGGATTGGGGACTAGCTGTAACCATAGAGCAAGTATCTGGTCCGGGTGACTACAGTGAACCAGAAAGAAACAATGGATTGGTAGATTGGGAAGTAATTTGGGGTGACCCATCTGATGAATGGCTAACAGCTATACGTGACCAAGACCAAAGCACTGCAGGTGGATTTGGAGTATTCGATTGGATCCGTTCAGGAGTACAGGGTGGTCGAGATGATTATAACGATCCCTCATTCCACGATTATGCAAAAGGCGGAGAGCCTTTGGATCCTGCTCAAAACTATGAGCAAATTTGGAATGGTAGAGTAGCGCCTTACAGATTGGTGGCCAATGATGCAGCAGCAGCTGCACCGGGCAGAAATGCACAGTTTGTACAAGCGCCTGGCTTTGGAATTCAAGGAAACAATGCTGTGGGTCTTGAGAATATATCAAGTGTTGACTTAGTCATCACGAGAGACAAATCACTTTGGACCGAATGTATAATGATTGAATTGGGAGAGGATCCTGGCTTGAACGAAGGAGGCGCAGAGAAGTTTGAATTGAGAACCGGACAATTGACATGGTCAGGCGGAACACTCAAGCCGGGCAAGACCATCTTCCCAGGCTATGCTGTCAACCTAGAAACAGGTGAACGTTTGAACATAATAGTTTCAGAAGATTCTTATCAGATTGCTGAGAATGGAAGAGATATGAAATGGAACCCAACGGATAACGCCGGTTTCTATAATTCCCTCTATCCCAGTTTTGGAGGACGACAATACATTTATATCATGGGTTCTCACCAAGGGCCCAGTTCAACATTACATCCTGCTTTGCCTATCTACGATAGAGGCGAGGAATATTGGGACAGACTTACCAACGGTAGCAATATTACAAGAGAAAGGACTGCCGTCTGGCAGAACTGTATGTGGATGATTCCTTCATACTTAGCTGCTGGAAAAGAAATGGTTGAAGGTGATGATAATATTCCACTTCCTCCATCAGAGTTCACTTTGAAACTAAGGGTTCAGAAACCATACGAAAACTTTGGTGTAACAGCTGGAATCAATTTCGGAAATCCTAAATACAAATTTGGAACGGATGATATTTACAATGAAGTAAGCGATGAGAACGCCACCAATGCGCTGGATCTCGTCAATATAGTCCCCAACCCGTATTACGCTTATTCAGCTTATGAAAGTAGCCCTATTGACAACAGAATCAAGATCACCAATTTGCCTACGAGCTGTGAGATTTCGATCTATACCTTAGATGGCGCTCTAGTACGCAGAATTAAGAAGGATGACGATCAATCATTTGTGATCTGGGATCTCAAGAACAATGCCGCTGTTCCGATAGCAAGTGGAATGTATATCATTCACGTTGATGCCGGAGATGTGGGAGAGAAGATCTTAAAGTGGATGGGAATAATGAGAGAACTTGACCTAGATTCCTTCTAATAATATAGCATAGAAACATGAAAAAGACATTAATAATAGCTTTCCTAATGTTCGCCACGAGTTTTGTGATGGCTGGAAATTCTGACCGTATAGGTCAAGCAGGTGCAACGCAGTTGAATATTAACGGATGGGGCAGAAGCTCTGGCTGGGGATGGGCGGCTGTAAGTTCAGCATCTGGTTTGGAATCCATTTACATGAATGTGGGTGGTTTGGCTTATACCGAGAGAACTGAATTGATCTTCTCAAGAACCGCCTGGTTGATGGGTTCAGATATTAACATCAATACATTTGGTTTCGCTCAGAATTTGGGTGGTGCAGGTGTACTTGGAGTTGGAGTTATGAGCTACGACATTGGCGATATTCCAATTACTACAGTAGAGCAACCTGATGGTGGAATTGGAACATACAAGCCAAATATTTCAAACATCACGGTCTCCTATGCCAAGCGTTTCACCAATCAGATATCTGGTGGAATTAGCTTTAAGGTATTTTCAGAATCTATCTCCAATGCGAAAGCACAGGGATTGGCAATTGATGCGGGTATACAATATATCACGGCGCTCAATGCCGACGATGAACTAAAGGGAGAAGACCTAAAGTTTGGTGTGTCTCTCAAGAACATTGGTCCCGATGCTCGTTATAGTGGAGATGGTCTAGCGGTTAAGATGACTTTTGTGGGAGAAGATGACGAGAGAACGGTTTCTCAAAGAGCAGCGAAGTTCAACCTTCCCGCACTGATTAACATTGGAGCATCCTATGATATTCGTTTGGATGGCAATGAAGAGACTTATTTTCACAGATTGACCACTTCGCTAACTTTTACCAATCACGCCTTTGATGTTAATCAACTGACTGGAGGAATGGAATATGGTTATAAAGACATGCTGATGCTCAGAGCGGGATATGCTTATGAAGACGGCATACTTGACTATGAGACCAGAAATAGTGCTTTTACTGGAGTGATGGGAGGTTTTACTTTCGAAGTACCTATTAGTTCTAATTCGACCACTACTTTTGCCTTGGACTATTCCTATAGACACTCAAACCCCTTTGGTGGCTCACATACATTTGGCGTGAGGCTAAACTTGGGAACATCAGAATAATAACAATATATATCTTTGCATGAGGTTGCATCCGCCCTTGGTGGATGCAAGCTTGTTTATAAAGAATCGATATGTCTATCAATTATATGACACAGGAAGGGTTCACAGCCCTTCAAGAAGAGATAAAGCACTTGGAACGCGTAGAACGCCCAAAGATCAGTGCGCAAATTGCTGAGGCAAGAGATAAAGGCGACCTTTCTGAAAATGCGGAATACGATGCAGCCAAAGAAGCTCAAGGTCTGTTGGAGCTAAAAATTGCCAAGTTGAAAGAAGTTTTAGCAAATTCTCGCGTACTGGATCCTAGAGATCTGGACTTGAGCAAGGTGAATATTCTATCCACCGTGAAACTTCTCAATATGAAGTTCAATAAGGAAGTAAGCTATACCATAGTCACCGAAAATGAGGCGAACCTAAAGCTGAATAAGATCTCATCACAATCACCTATAGGCAAAGCTCTTCTTGGAAGAAAAATTGGAGAGCTAGTCGATATTCAGGTGCCGGCCGGAATGATACAATTCAAGGTTTTGGACATCAGTATATGACCATCTTTGAACGCATAGTCGCCGGTGAGATTCCCTCTTATAAGATATTGGAAGACCATCGTCATTTGGCTTTCCTAGACGTCTTTCCTTTGAGGAGAGGGCATTGCCTGGTAATTCCCAAGAAAGCCACAGATTATATATTCGACCTTGAAGATGATGAATTTCAATCTCTTCAGTTGTTCTCAAAAAAGGTTGCCAAAGCCATGGATAAGACGCTCGATTGTGAACGAATCGGCGTGGCAGTTATAGGCTTGGAAGTACCACATGCTCATATACATTTAGTTCCAATTAATGGAGTGGAAGATATTGATTTCAGTCAAGTCAAGATGCAGTTTAGTCCCGAAGAAATGGAGGCCACTGCTACATTGATTCGTTCTGGACTCGCCTAAAGCTTTTTGTCAGGGTTCTGTTTTAAGAACGCTCCCCAACCACTGAATTTGTCACTCGTGGTTCCGGTTTTATCATTGTACATAAAGTTGTGACAGATGGCTATAGCTATGGCATCTGTTGCATCGAACTTCGAATGGAGACTGTCCAATTTCAAGAGGCTTTTTACCATGCCAGCCACTTGTTCTTTACTCGCATTTCCATTGCCAGTGACCGATTGTTTTACTCGTTTAGGAGCATATTCAAATATCGGAATCTCCTTATTTAAGGCAGCAGCCATTGCTACACCTTGGGCTCTCCCCAGTTTTAGCATGCTTTGAGGGTTCTTGCCAAAGAAAGGAGCTTCTATGGCTAATTCATCGGGTAAAAAGCGCTGCATCAATTTGCTGGTTTGGTCAAATATTGCCTGCAGTTTCATGGCTTGATTTTCCTTCTTACGCAGATCTATAATGCCCATTGATATTAAATGCATTTCATTTTTGATGCATCCTATTACCCCATATCCGGAAATATTTGTGCCTGGGTCTATCCCTAGAATTATCTTATCGTAAGTCCTATCTTGCGCCACTTTACGAAGGTATACAAGCAAATCTAATTGAATCAACAAGGCTGAAATTAAGCGTCTATGACTAGGGTCACACAGAAACAGATTTTCAGTATTCTTAAGGTAGCCCTTGCTCTGGCATCACTGATTTTCTTTTATCGAGTGTGGCAGAATGCAGAGTTTTCTTCCAGCTCGGTTAAAAGCGTTCAAAAGGTAATCAGTAGTTGGCCTCTCATCTCAATCTTGATTCTCATGTTGATGCTGCTCAATTGGTTCATTGAGTCTGTGAAGTTCAGACTGCTGCTAAAGATCAGTTATGATATAAGTCCGTTCAAGGCCTTTTTGGCGGTTTTGGCAGGGACAACGGTGAGCAATTTTACTCCAGCCCGAACAGGGGACTTTATCGGCAGGATGGCTCTGTTGTCATCAGCAAGGCCAATTAGGGTCATATTGGCAACCATTACTGCGAATATGAGTCAATTGTTAATGACCTATCTCTTGGGCCTGGTTTTTGCGCTCATATACATACTGAGCGGTGCGAACTATACATTCTTTGAAGAACATTTATGGCGCTTAGCAGCTTTGATCATTGGATTGACCATAGCCATAGTGCTGGTCATTTGGACAAGGAGAAATCATCACCGTATAGTTGATAAGCTGCCGGCTTTCACTAATAAGCTGATTCGAGTAATTCGCAGCTATCCCAAAAGAATTCTCCAGCGTGTTGTGGCACTAGCTCTTCTTCGTTATTTGACCTTTTCCCTACAATTCTATCTTCTTCTGCAGCTCTTCAGTGATTTCAAACTTGTGCTCTTTGATTTTATAAAGGTTCCAGTGGCATATTTGATGCAATCACTATTTCCGGTTCCCGCGGTGGCAGATGTTGGAATTCGCGTTTGGGTAACAGATCTCTTATTTGAACACAGTATAGCCATTGAACAGGTGGCACTTGCCGTGAGTGCACTTTGGTTTATCAATCTCATAGTACCGGCTATATTGGGTGGTCTAAGTTTGATTTATTCTTTATTTGCTAAGTTATGATGGCATTGGTACTCATAGGTGTGGCACTCGCTGCATTTTACCTCTGGTTGTTTGATCAATACAGAAAACAGTGGTCTTCCTTAAATATGAAAGAAGATGATTTCCGAGCAAAGGTCGCTGTTATTATAGCCTTCAGAAATGAGCGTGGAAAACTGAATGCCCTTTTGGATTCCATAGAATCACTTCGAAAGCCAGAGCAGGTTGAATTTATACTGGTCAACGATCACTCCACAGATGGAGGTGAGCAGATAGTCGAAAATCGAAATATTTCAAATTTGAAGCTTCTAAATCTCTCCGATTCTGAAGGCAAGAAAGCGGCAATTGTATTAGCAAGAGAGCGAAGTTCAGCGGATATTTACATGCATAGCGATGCAGATTGTGTACTTCCAGAAAATTGGTTGGCTTCCATGTTGAGGCCTTTCTCTGATTCTCGTGTACAATTTGTTTCAGGGCCGGTCAAATACAGAAGAGATGAAACCTTCATGGAGCGCTTTTTTCAATTGGATTTTGCCGCTTTGAATGTAGCAGGTGCGGCGCATATAGCGTGGGGAAAGCCACTAATGTGCAACGGAGCGAATCTGGCGTATCGGTCTCAAAACAAGCTAGATTATTCAGAAAAGTATGCAAGTGGTGACGATGTCTTTCTCATGCAATCTATTCATGCCAGTGGAGGCAAATTGATTTTTCAAAAAGATCCAGAAGCCATGATTCTTACCAATGGACCTGAAAATTGGCAGGATTTTATTCAGCAGCGTCTTCGCTGGGCTGGTAAAAACACTAGTTATGGGAATTCTCGGAATACCGCAATAATGGCCTTGATCTGGCTATGTAATATCTACATCCTTATCGGAGTGTTTTTTCCCGGCCCACTGCGCATGTCGGCTCTTTTTTTATTGGCATGTAAGATCTATGCTGATGTCAAACTGTTCTATGCGTTCAAGGATTTTTATCGTATTAGAGAGTTTGTAGCGGAGTTGGTATTGGGTCAGGTTTATCATATTCCCTACATGGCGCTAACACCAATTTTTAGTAAGATTGTTCCATACAAATGGAAAGGCAGAAGACGAAAATGATTGAATTGCCTCAATTGGAAATGGAGATACTTGGGTATTGCCTGTTCAAAGAGAGCTTTGGACAGATATGTGAAGAGTGCCAGTGGACCAAGAATGTCAATATCATTGGAGATGCTATAAAGAATCTAATTCATTTAAAACTTCTGATTGCAGACAATCAAGACCGAGATTTGAAATGGATGTATGATGGCGACAAAATGTCTCAGAGCTATTTTAGGGCCACGACCAAGGGAATAGATCTCTTATCTACTTTGAACCATTCGACTTAAATCCAAGCCTTTTACCCGTCGCAAAACCGACATTATTAAAGTAATTCTTCTGCTCTAATGTAATCTCCGCCATAGCATTAATTGGAGGCACGTATAGATCAAAGTCTAGTGCATAGAGCATGGTTTGCTCAATGATCTTTATAATTACATCGTGATTCAACTCGTTCTTGGCAACGTCTTTATAGAGAAAGTCTAGCTGCCTTTGACCGTCGACATAAAAGTGACCCTCTGCATTGACAAATATTCGCGCAAGCAGGTAGCCAACATCATGCAATCGTGAATATTTAATGGAATCGGAAAGGAAGTTGTATGCTTGGATCATACCAAAATAACCATATTCTGGTGTCTTCTTGACGTAGGCACTTTCAGTTACCTCATGCTGAGGAGGAAACAAAAAGATATTGGTGTGCATGATAAAAGCGATCGTGTCTCCACTGAATTTCAAGTGAAATTCGAATTCGCTGATATCCCTCATTTCCACTTCAACATTCTGATCCTTTTTCACAACCTCTGGTGCAACCCCCTCGGCAATTTCCTTGGCGCACTTTTTTAGCTCCTTGAAAATTGTAAGGGTGTTCCTGTAGATGTGTTGTTTTAAGGCTGCCTTATTGTTAAGGCCCGATATAATATCTACGATTTGTTCTGACATGGGACTAATTTTGGCAAAGCTATTATTTCTGGCAAACAATGCATTTAATTAGCTGTTCACCTTTTGAAATTCGGATGTAAAAAAGTATTTTTGCACCCCCTAAATCAAGGTCTTAAACATGTCTGAAACAGCTAAATTAAACATTCAGGGAAGCGAAGTAGAACTCCCTTTGGTTATCGGTACGGAACAAGAAGTAGGAATTGATATTGCTGCTTTGAGAGCAAGTACTAAGGCTGTAACTCTTGATGTGGGTTATAAAAATACAGGCAGTACAACCAGTGCCATTACATTTTTAGATGGTGAACAAGGTATTCTAAGACATAGAGGATACTCTATAGAAGAGCTTGCAGACAAGGCTGACTTTTTGGAGGTGGCCTATCTCTTGATCAATGGAGAATTGCCAACAAAAGAGACATACACTCAATGGGATGATGACATCAGACATCACACATTGGTCAATGGGGACATAGAGAATATTTTTAATGCTTGGCCTACTGGTTCACATCCTATGGGGCAGCTTATTGCGATGATCTCTTCGCTTTCTTCTTTTTACCCGGAGAGTTTGAATCCAAACTTGGGAGACGACGCCAGAGACAGAACCATAAGAAGGCTGTTGGCCAAGATGCCAACCATTTGTGCCATGATCCATAAAAAGAGATCAGGGCATCCGATTATCTATCCAAAGAATAATTTGAACTACGTTGAGAATTATCTCAATATGACCTTCAAGAATGTAACGGAAGATTATGATTTGGATCCTGTGGTGGTCAATGCGATGAATAAATTGCTAATTCTTCATGCAGACCACGAGCAGAATTGTTCAGCTTCTACGGTTCGCTTGGTGGGCTCATCTCATGCCAATCTTTATGCATCGATTTCAGCGGGTATAGCAGCGCTTTGGGGACCATTGCACGGTGGAGCAAATCAAAAAGTAATTGAGATGTTAGAAGCGATTAAGGCAGATGGAGGAAACGCTAAGAAATATCTTGATAAGGCCAAAGATAAAAACGACCCTTTCAGGTTGATGGGCTTTGGTCATAGGGTTTACAAGAACTTCGATCCTCGCGCTAAGATCATTAAAAAATCGGCAGATGATGTTTTGAATAAACTAGGCGTCAACGATCCTACATTGGAGATTGCTAAGCAGTTGGAAGAGGCGGCTCTTTCCGATCCGTATTTCATTGAAAGAAAGCTCTTCCCTAATGTTGATTTCTACTCTGGAATTATTTACCGAGCCATGGGATTCCCTGTTGAGATGTTTACCGTTCTCTTTGCATTGGGAAGATTGCCTGGATGGATTTCTCAGTGGAAGGAAATGATGGAGCATCGCCAGCCCATTGGAAGGCCAAGGCAGATTTATACCGGTCCTGTACAGCGTCCTTTCATTAATCTAGAGGACAGGTAGTTACCAGCCA
>JAHEKB010000266.1 GCA_024638525.1 Bacteroidota bacterium | reverse complement strand
CCTTCTCGAAAGTCTCCTCCAGACTTTGATATTGACTTTTCCTGGAAAGACAGGAACGATGTCACGGATTTCATTTTCAAGACCTTTCCCAATACCGCCCTCTTGGGTTCTTTTGTCACCTTTCAGCAGAGATCTGTAATCAGGGAGTTGGGCAAAGTTTTGGGCATACCTTCTGATGAAATCAAAAGCATACAAAGGGCCGGTGATTCTGGTTCTCTGGATCATGTGGCCAAACTCTGTCTTATGTACAGTCATTACATTCACGGCCTACCCAACCACCTCAGTATACACTCCAGCGGCATTGTTATCACAGAGAAGCCCATACAGTATTTTAGCGCCACGAGCCTGCCGCCCAAGGGCTTTCCCACCACTCATTTCGATATGCACATCGCAGAGGATGCTGGTATTTATAAATACGATATTCTTGGGCAAAGGGGCTTGGGCAAAATCAAGGACGGTTTGGCTATTATAAAGCAGAACCGCCCAGAAGAAGAGGATATTGATATTGACGATATTGTCCGCTTTAAGAAAGATGAGAAAGTAAAGGATTTGCTGCGCACGGGTCGATCCATCGGGTGCTTTTACGTTGAAAGTCCAGCCATGCGCTCTCTCATGAAAAAGCTGGAAGTGGATGACTATAAGGGGCTGGTAGCGGCCAGTTCCATTATTAGGCCGGGAGTGTCTCAGAGTGGTATGATGCAAGAGTTCATCAAAAGGCATCGAAATCCCACCCAGAGGGCAGCTATACATCCAGTGCTTGGTGAGATCTTGCACGAGACTTATGGCGTGATGGTCTATCAAGAGGACGTGCTTAAGGTGGCTCATTACTTTGCCGGGCTCAGTCTGGAGGAATCTGACAAATTGAGAAGGGGAATGAGTTGGAAATTCAGGGAGCGCCCCGAGTTTCAGGAGGTAAAGGAGAAATTCTTTCTCAAGTGCAGAGCCAAGGGCTATAAAGAATCGTTGATAGTAGAGATTTGGAGACAAATTGAGAGTTTTGCCAACTACGCCTTTGCCAAAGGACATTCGGCTAGCTATGCGGTGGAGAGCTATCAAAGTCTCTTTCTAAAGGCCTATTATCCCTTGGAGTATATGGTAGCCACCATCAATAATTTCGGTGGTTTCTATTCCACCGAACACTATATCCAGGAAGCGAGACTGCACGGCGGAATCATTGAAGCACCCTGTGTCAATCGGTCGCTAAATATCACGCGCATAGAAGGCAAGACTATTATTTTGGGCTTTCAGCACATCAAGAGTTTGGAAAGCAGCACAGCCAAAGCCATCATTGCTGAAAGGCGCAGAGGAGCGTTCAAGGATCTGGCAGACCTTTGCCAAAGAATAGCCATTAGTTTGGATATGGCCACCATACTCATACGGGCCAATGCTCTTCGCTTTACAGGTCTGAGTAAAGGTAAATTGCTTTGGGAGGCTCACTTTCTGCTCAGTGACAAAGCCCACAGCAATGGGGTGCAGGAACTCTTTAAGCAAAAAAGCAATCGAAAACTCAAGATACCAGAACTGGAAGCTGTAGACTATGAGGATGCATATGACGAGCTGGAATATCTGGGGTTTCCCCTCTGTTCGCCCTTTGAGCTAATAGATTCTGAGCATTTCAAGGGCACCGTAGACCTGAGTCAGTTTGAGCAATACTTGAACAAGCGAGTGAGTGTGGTGGCTTATCTGGTTCACGTAAAGCGGACCAAAACCAAGGGCAAACTTGAGCAAGAGATGAGTTTTGGTACTTTTATGGATCGCAGTGGCCTCTTTCTGGATTCTGTCCATTTTCCACAGAGTTTACAGCGATACCGTTTTAAGGGCAAGGGGTGTTACTTGATCAAAGGAAAGGTGACTTCAGATTACGGGCACCTGAGCCTTGAAACCGATTATATGGAAAAGCTTCCCTACGATAAATTGGTTAGCTCCGATTGATTAATACAACATCAGTTTGCGCACAAGAACCTCACCTTGATTGCCTTCTAGATGCAAGAAATAGACTCCTGCAGCAAATTCAGATAAATCGATGCGCGAACCGATTAAAGCTCGCTTATCGCCAATAAAACGCCCATCTCCAGATTGCAGGCGATAGGTATCAAAACGCGTTGAGCTTTGAAGGTCAAGGTAAGCCGAAGTGGGGTTGGGATAGAGCGTAGTCTTTTCAATTGACCTATCATCCACGCTCAAACTTCCATTGTCACCGGGAAGGATGATTTGGCTGGGGTAGTCCAAGCTGTGGTGCACAGAGATCTGAGCAATATTGCCGTTCCCGCTTTTGTACATCTCACCCCCGTCTTGAAGATTGACATGAAACCGTGGTGAGTTATTGCCGCTGAGATAGATCTTGATTTTGTGTCCTGCTTTCCACGTATAGCGTATAAAAGGCAATTCTACTTCTACTCGATACACCTGCCCTTCTTCCATGAATTCCTCGTCATTCTGAGTAAATGCGTTGCCGCGAAAACGCATTCGTTTGATGCCATCGGTGATCAACATGCTTCTGCCGTCTGGATAAAGATCCGTCAGTCGCACAGCAATATCACAATCGGCTTGATCAGCACTGATGTATAAGTCCAAAACTATCCTGCCGCTCACGGATACATCGGCACTTAAAGAGGAAGAAATGAATTGTAAAATATCGGTTCGCTGGTTGAGGCTATTTTGATCATATGGACCTTGATCCAGTTGATCACTGAGCGTGGCTCCACCAAGTGTGGGTGAAGGATTAGCAGGGTCAGAGAAGAATGAGGTTGAATCCAAACTTTTACTTGGACTCAGTCCATTGAAGCTATTGAGGTATAGAACATCTGATCCGCTGTGGTGAATATCGTCTTGATTGGTCGTTAGCCAACCCGAACTCCCGGCCCATAGTCGCCATGAAATTGAACGTAAAGGGCGAACAGCAAG
>JAHEKB010000050.1 GCA_024638525.1 Bacteroidota bacterium | reverse complement strand
AGCTCCGACATATACTACAGCCATAAAAGGCACCACCTTCTCCGTCACTGATCCAATTCTCTTGATACCCCCGATGATAACTACAGCTACTAAGACCGCCATAACTAAGCCAAACCAGAATCCTGCCGAGCCTCCACTGAGGTTAAACAGATCTGTAAACTGGGCCGCGGCTTGATTGGCCTGAAACATATTACCCCCACCGAATGACCCACCTATAGCCATGATGGCAAAGAAGACGGCAAGAAATTTTCCAAAGCCACCCATATTTTTTTCTTTAAATCCCTTGCTCAAATAGTACATGGGACCTCCATAGACCGTGCCATCCTCGCCGACATCCCTGTATTTAACTCCAAGCGTGCATTCTGTAAATTTTGAAGCCATTCCGAAAAAACCGGCAAGTATCATCCAAAATACCGCACCGGGCCCTCCTAGCGAAACTGCTACCGCCACCCCTGCAATATTGCCCAGACCTACCGTTGCCGAAAGCGCTGCTGTCAAGGCTTGAAAGTGGGAAACCTCTCCCTGCGCTCCTTCAACTTTTATAGTATCTGGTAAATCTCCATCTGCAGATTGCACATTATCTGTATCTGCTTCATGAGGATCTGCTTCATCGTATTTTCCTTTTACCACATTTAGAGCCGTTGTGAAATGTCTGAAGTTGGGAAAACTGAAATACAGAGTAAAGTATACCGCACCAGCAACCAATACAATGAGAACTATCGGTATGGAATAACCTGCTATGCCTATACTGTAAAAAACCGCATTTACAATAGGTGTTGTGTATTGCTCAAAAAGTGAGTTGATCTTTTCATCCAATCCACCAGCTGCAGAACTGTATATACTAAATGATGAAAATAAGAGGAGTAATAGCTTTCGAATCATCGCTTATGTGATCCGTGCAATATGTCCAAATCACTATGAATAAACAAATTTATTATCGCACACGACGGGCAGAATGATAGTGATGACTCAATTCTCCGCGCTCTGCATTGATGATACCTTTTTTAGTGAGATCATCCACCCGGACCGATCCGTGTGCGTGAATGATTTTGGAGTGATTAAGTGCAATTCCAACATGTGTTACCTTAAAATCACTTTCAAAGAAGACCAAATCTCCTTCCGTTATCTCATCAAAAGTAATTGCCTTGCCCTCTTTGACTTGTTGGCTGGCATCTCTTGGCAATACACAAGAGAGGCATTTAAACACTATTTGCACCAAGCCAGAGCAATCCACTCCATTAAAGGTTCTTCCCCCCCATAAATATGGAACTCCTAAAAAGCGCATCGCGAGGTTTCTAATATCACGGGTAGACTCTTCCTCGTACTCCAATAAATCCGCATTTAATTCAGACCCCATGCTTGAGATCACAAATTGCTCCCCTTGAGGATGGACAGCAAAAAGCTCTTGCTGTATTTTTATTCTCTCCGGAGCTGTTCCCGCTTTAAAGCTACTTTTACTCAACCAGCCTTCATAAGCATCGTAATCCATTTTTACTTTCAGCCAGTCTTTCTCGCGAGCTATTACCTGATAGCACTCACCATAAATCATTTGGGTAACCATTTCAGCTGAGCTCTTTGGCTCCCCCCTCAAAGGGATTTGACTCAAATGGCATATTCCCTTCTCACTCATGTTTATAAATGAAGTCTTTCTTTTCTTGCCAGCAATATTTCTTCGCTCTCTTCCCTATCTGGATCAGGTACACAGCAATCTACCGGACAGACTGCCGCACATTGAGGCTCTTCGTGAAATCCTATGCATTCGGTACATTTATCAGGAACTATATAATAGACCTCATCGGATACAGGTTCCTGCTTTTCTGAGGCGTCAACAGTAACATCACCCTCAAGTGTGTAGCTTCCACTGACAGTGGTACCATCCTTGATTGCCCATTCCGCACCCGCTTCATAAATAGCATTATTGGGGCATTCTGGCTCGCACGCTCCACAGTTGATACATTCATCGGTTATAATGATCGCCATGCTGCAAAGAAAATCAATTTAGTGATTCATTCCCATCTGCTATCATCAGCATTTATAGATAGCTTTTCAGTAATGCAACATCAGGATGCTCAGGGTATGCATCAAGTATTCTTTTGGCCCAAATCTTTTGTCTTTCACTTTCGTTAATAATGCCATAATAATTTAACTGTAACTCCCAGACTTTCAAGTCTAAAGGACCTAACTGCAATGCCTGGTTAACGGCGTATTTTGCCTCTTTTGACTGGCGAAGTTGTGAAACGGCATACTCTGTCCAAAGTTCCGCATTGAGGGGATGCTTCTCGATGAGTTCCAAGGCCAAAAGCTCTGCTTTGACATAGTCCTCTGACAGATTCAAAGTCTTTAGCAAGCGAAGCCCCACCTCCCAAAGATCAGGGTCTTCTAAATAGCTCATTTGTAAAAAGACTTTAGCAGCGCTCAGCTCTCCCTCTTGCAGCATGGATTCTCCAACCATATAGGCTTGCCAAGCAGATAGATCTTTAATGTCCTTTGCAAGTTGTATCACGGAAGAATAGTCTTCTTTCAAATAGGCTAGCTTCAATTTCAGCTGAGTGTAATTTTCAAATTTGAGCAATTCTTCAGCCTTATTCAGATAGAATGGGTTTTTATCAAATTTCTCCCAATACTCCAAATACGCCCTGATCTCTTCTTCCTTGCTCGGCTCAGGATTATTGACCGCATAGAGTCCTAGGAGCTTTTTCATCTTTGTTTGTTCCTCCTCATGAATCGGTTTCCTGATGTAGTGATCATGGATCTTTACATGTAGAATGTCTGAAGACGAGCTCTCTGGCATGTGACAGCTCACACAATTTGCGCTTCCCATGCTCTCACCCTCTGGCAAGCCATTGCAGACATCATTCTGATGGCATTGCATACATACACTACTATAATAGTCATTTGCAGTTTGTGTGATTCCTTTGTGAGGATCGTGGCAGCTTATGCAGGTAAACTTGAGTGAGCCCTCTGTATTGCTCTGAATAAAGCACTTGCTTTTCTGAAGTCGATCAGAGTGATTGGCCATGTCAAAGTTTGGATTACCCCCTTGGTATAAAGGCAAATACACATCAAAAACAGAACTCAGTTTCATTCCAGGTCTGAAATCTTCAAAACGCTTGCCCTCTTTCAGCAGATTTAAACCTTGTAGATGGCACCTCTGACACAAATCCATTTGGAGGTTCCAATCCAATCGCGACGGATTGACAATGGTGGGGTCTGCTTCAATGCTTACATCTACCCCCTCTCCCCTAGCTCGTGTATTCACATGAAGTTCTCCCGGTCCATGACATCGTTCGCAATCAATACCCATGGGAAGCTCTTCAAATTTCCTGCTGCTTGTTTCATGCATTGTTGGAAGCGCGTTGTGGCAACTCATGCATTCCATATCAATCATGCGGTTAAACCTAGAGTTGTTTCCATTTTCAAATCCAGGTGGCAGTTCCCAATAGTGCTCTTGAGTATAAAAGGTCAATGGAGCCTGGAATAGATAGCCATTGCGCTCATATAAATGCGAGTTGGTGTGCTGACCTGAACCAATGATGTAATCCACCTTTACATCTAATTGGTGAATGGTGTCTCCGTTCTCGAGATAAAACTCTTTTATATATAGCTGTTCTCCCGACCAATATGGGTAATAGGCAAGACCGCTCGCACTATCTACTACCAGATGTTCAGGACCAAAACGGGCTGAAGATTTTTCTCTTGTAGCCAAGCCAAATGAAGAACCCATACCGGTATGCATGAAACTTTGATACTTATCTGGATGGCAAGAAGCACAAGTCTGTATTCCTACATAACTTACGCTATCAAGGTGATTTAAAAAAGCAGTGTCTTCGCTTTCGCTTTGATTACAATTGCTGAGCAAAAAAAGGGTGCTGACAAAAAGAGCTATCAGCACCAGTGATATGGTAAATGGTCGTTTAGACCTTCTATATCTTATCTCATTGCTTGCCACGCCATCATTCCGCCCAACAGGTTACGCACATTAGCGAATCCTTGGCGCATCATGAACTCTTTGGCTGCCGCACTTCTACCTCCGGACTTGCAGTGAATGATCACTTCTTTGTCCTTCCAGTTTTCTAGATCAGCTATTGCAGTTTGGAGCTCTCCCAAAGGTATGTGTTTTGCACCAATGTTAAATTCATCATACTCCCATTTTTCGCGGACATCGATCACGTTTAGATCCTCATTATTGTCCTTGCGTACTTTTAACTCTTCTACAGTTATGTCTTGCATTTTCTTCTTATTGAGGGGCAAAAATAAGCAGTTTGGACCTTAAGCTTTGGTCACTTGAGTTACGTGCGAATATCCAGTAGATACCAGTGGGAAGTGAACTGACATCTATGCTCTTTACCTTCTCAGCAGATATTACTTCTCTTCCGCATTGGTCTACGACTTTGAGGTATTTCAAACGCTCCTTAAAATGGATCTCATTACTGGCCGGATTTGGGTAAAAACTCAAACGCGTTGGTTTTTGCTCTATGGGTTCAACAGAGGCAAAAACCTCTCTGCTGCTGCCTACATACGGCCTCATCATCAAGCTTCCGTAAGGCAGATTGGCGTTACTCCAAGTTCCAAAGAGCTTGTAATACAGATCTTCACTTACAAGATCAGGATTCTCATGTCGACCGCTATTCCTATCCCAGCCCACATTCAAATTAAACATGCTCGATTGATGCCAACCAATGTAAAACTCACCTTCCGGCAGAATGAGTAAAGTATCTGGGTAATGAATGTGATATCTATTGATTTGATTTGTGTATTGAGGAATTAATGGGGTAGATTCATAAATTAAGATATCCTCTGTAGCTCCACCCACGGCAATTTCCTGCCAAACTCTTAAGGTAAATTGCTCCCTGCTCACATCAAATACCGATCGATTGAAGAATACGCCTATGCCGTAAAGAGTGTCCTGTTTCTTCAAGTCAAACCTATAGGCAATCTCCCCTTCAATATTACTTGGATTGGTCAAGTGATCGAATCCAAAGCCCAGTTCTGCCGTCCCGTCGTCATAAGCAAAATAATCATAGAATCGTTGCTGTGCACTGACCTTGTCGTTGTCGGTAAACTTATTAATCACTCCAGCCTCTCTAACTTCAAATTCTCTTTGAAGCACTACTGGGAGCGGCCCGGTCAAACCGCTGTAAAAATTATAGCTTTCCAATCTTCGCTGTGCGCTGTTCAAGGGAAAAATATTGGCCGCATTAGCCGCGAAACTGGTATTAACCAATTCAATGGAATTGAAAAACTCTCTGTGCTTTACCTCTATGTTCAAGGTGTCCTCGTCCAGATTTGAGGCCCTGACATACAGCGAATCTGCTACCTCACTGCTCGGATCTAGTATGAAGTGCTCATAGGGCATTTCAAAGTATCTTTCAAGCAAACTGCTCGGTAAACCTTGAACGGCATAATCTTGGTGATAAATAGCATTAACACTGCGGTTTTTATCCAATTTTACATAATCCAAATGCCAGTGATTTGCGTTGCCAACTTGTCTGCTATAGGTCGTAAAGAGGAATTGAAAGCCTTTGTGCAAATAAGCTGCATTATTCAATGGTATAAAGATCTGATCAAATGCCGATGTTTCTGCTTGTCCTGCCCTGCTCCAAACCTGAACCCAATTCCCAAAGCTGTTCTTGAAGAATAGCCTTATGCTATCTTCGCCTGCCAGATGATAACCATATCCATTGGCCTGTACAAAGAAACTAAGGACAATCGAATCAGAAAGCTGATATGGAAGTCCAGCTGAATCCTGGAGATTTACAGGCTGAGAAAGCAAGCTGTCTCCGGGCCCCTTGAAATCCTTATTGATCGTATTGTTATAGGGTATTCCCTGTTGATCCAGTTGATCAAATGTAGCTACGCCAATACTTGGTGGCAGGTATGGAAAATGAGCATTGATGTATACCTGATTGTTTAACCATTTGCTTGAGTCCGGGTAGATACCTTCATGAGAAAAATCGTCAAAGAAGGGCAAGTCCAATGTGTCTTTAACACCCCACTTATTCTTTATCTCCGACTCTGCCCAGTGGTAATTGGGATTTGCCTCGAGAAAATTATCAATGACCGCATTGCTCTGTAGGGGAACAGTGGCAATTTGAGCATAAGAGTAGCTCACATGCAAGCACAAAAAGAAAGTCAAATAGAGTTTCATTCGGTTTTCAAATAAACGGCAGAGAACAGGAATAAGTGTATGATTAAAGTAGTATTTCAATCTATTGCAATTCTATCAGTTCAGAGTCATCTGATGGCATGACCAATGCACTGCTATCTCTTTGCGCCATTGGAACACAGATAACTAGATCCACCAAAGAGTTTCTCTCTATCAGACTCCCCGGACTGAGATTAGAAGAATCACCATGTGCATACTGCGCAATCACCGGTTCATCCGCTCTAGATCTAACAAAATCACAGGGTCGTTCGATTACCTTACCTAATTTTAGACCCTGTCTAGATAGTATACTTTTGGCTTGTACTAGCGATGTCTTTCCAGCCAGATCGGGTATTTCCACCATGGGGATCTGGTCAGAGTTTATGACCAAATATACCCTTCGTCCCTTTTTCACTTCTAGACCAGAATTGGGATTCTGGTTAATCACACTCAATTTTTTCGCTCCGTCTTTGTACACGGTGTCTACCACTTCGTAGTTCAATCCAAGACTTTGCAAACTGCTTATGGCTTCCGTACTGGATTTTCCCTCCAAGGCGGGAACCTCTATCATGGGTTCTCCGTGTTTAGTATAGAACTTCAGGATCCAAAGAGCCAAGAGTACTATGGCTAAAGTAATCCCACCCATTATGGCTATATGCTTAATTAACTGCTTCATAACCAAAGGATTGTCTCGTTTTACCATATTGTAAAATGCGGTGAATAAAGTCAAAAGGTTTGTAATTATTTAGCGCGGCTTGATGGTAAATACAGGTAGCTGGAGTCATACCGGGAAGAGAATTAATCTCAATAATAACGACTTCCGGTGGCCTATTGGCGTAAATGCGCACAAAAGCGTCTATTCTACAATAGCCTTCTACATTGAGGCATTTAGCTACTTCACCCAAAACCTTCTTCACATGATTGCTGATCTCTTTTTGTTTGACCTTATCCTTATCAAATCGTGCAGGGGTAATGTTCTGTCCCTCACCAGCAAGAAATTTTTCTGCAAGACTAAGCACATTGCCCGCGGAAAGAGCTTCTGAGGGTTCAAATACTTCGTACTTTATGCCATTTTTTGACTGCTGAGTAAGCAGTCCACCCGTAATTTCCAAGAAATGATCTGCATCACCTCTTTGGGTAAAAGTCTCGGCCATGAAGAAATCCTTAGACGGAAATTCATCTTTAGGGCCCAAACCCAGCGCTTTTTCGACTTCAACTGTTCTATCCCTCAATCCAAAGCATAAATCCGCGTAGTGCTCAAGCATCTCTCTATCCTTTATCTTAATGACTGCAGAACTGCAACCTTCATCGTGCGGTTTGCATATCATGGGAAAAGCCAGACTGTTCAATTGCTCTATTTCTTTTTCCCGATCAGCCATCCAATTTCCCTTTTGAACCAATAAACTATCCGCAACCAAGAAACCATGATCTCTTAATTTCTTATTGGTTTCAAACTTATTTATGGTCCATTCAGAGCTTTCAACGCCTGAACCGTTATAAGCCACTCCGCGTTTATCCAGTTCCTTTTGAACCTGCCCATCTTCACCAGGTCTTCCGTGTAATGCAATAAACACCAGATCGTATCGATCGGCTAATTGATCGTAGTCGATCTCGTTTGCAACAAAGGTTCCAGCGCCTCCCGTATATCTGTGGCTTATTTCAGCAGCGTCTTTCCTTATTTGTTCTAAAAGTGGACTAGCCTGCGCTTTTTCGAGCTTTGCCTTGATGTCATCAGCATTGTCCTTCAGCATAATATTGATGGGAATCTCAAATAATCGATGCTCGCCATCACTGCCCGTTAGAAATATGGGAGTGGGTTCATATTCAACACTGGAAGCCAACTTTTCATATATGTTTCTACCGCTTTCGACCGATATATGCCTCTCTGAAGAGTATCCCCCTAGAATTACCGCCACAGCCTCCTTGCTCTGCATTTTATCCGCCCTCAAGGCCAAATTAGCATCCAGAACCTGAAGGAGATTTTGCCATTTCAACTCTCCATTGTTCTTCAAAATGCGTTCCTGGAGAGAAGTTCTGATGATATAGCTAATGAAGTTTTTTGGATTGAGCCCAATTTCCGCCGCTTGGTGAAAAAAGAATGAACTGGGCATCATGCCAGAAGTAGTGTTTGGATCATTAAGAAAAACTCCTTCATCAGTTATAAATCCATCTATTCTCGCATATACCTCAAACTCAAAATATTCAAAAAGCTCAACACACTGCGAACGAATTTCACTGACCTTTGCATCTTCGATTTGTATGGGGGTCATTTTATGAGAAAGACCGGGTAGATATTTAGAATTATAATCAAATAGTTCTTTGCCTTTGACCACTTCGGTGGGTGGCAAGGCAAAGGCCTTACCATCTTCATCGCGGATTACAATACAACTGAATTCCCTTCCCTCTAAGAACTTTTCAAAGATCAATTCCGATTCTGATGGAAGTGCTTGTAAATGTGCTATCTGTCCCATCTTACTCAATTCTCTGAGCCTATTGTGCAAAATATCGGGTTGATTAATCACCTCTTCATTGCACTTCAATGGCAAGCCCAAACCCGTTCTGAGATCGGTTAATTCTTGAATAAATGAAAATGATTCTTCTTCGTTCCAATCTGCCGGCTTGAGGAATAATTCAAAAAAGCAATGCGAAACCTGCTGTTCAAAGTGGTCGAGATCATCTTTGCTTACAATCTGAACTCCAATAGAAGAACCCTGATTAGAAGCTTTAACTACAAAAGGCAAGCTCAATTCTTTTTTTAAGGACTTAAAAAGTTCAGCTCTGTTGCAACGGTTCCATTCTGTCCTATCAATTCCGCTCCAAGGGTTGATTTTCAGTGCGTTGGACCACCATTTCTTTTGGACTTTTTTGGATACCCCCAGTGCCGATGGTAGAATACCTGATCCACTGTAGGGAATATGATACCACTCCAACAAGCCTTGTAAGCTGCCGTCCTCTCCTTTATTGCCGTGTAAACTGAGAAAAGCAAAATCAATTTCCTTGGCAATTCTGTCAATGCTCCATTTTTCACCTACTTCAGCAATCATTTGGTTGTATTGCGCTTCGCTGAGATCTAGTGACTCACTGTATATCTGATAGGCCTTGTCAAATGAGGGGAGATAATCAGCAGTAGGAAAGAAATCTCTGATGGTTCCTCTGTAGACATATTCCCAATTGAGCCGTATAAAATTTCCCAGAGCATCAACAAAGATCGGAATGGGCTGGAACAATTCTTTGTCCAGGTTATCATACACCGTACGTCCACCTGCAAACGACACTTCACGTTCTCTTGAAGCACCTCCGAAAAAAACTCCTACTTTGATCATTATGTCCATCAAAAATGCGCACAGCAAAGGCTCCCGCCAAATTATGATTTAAACCGAATGTGCAAAATTTACTTCATTTTGGCCTTCAAACTGTTTTGGAACAAAATTTGACTTTATTATCGCAGCACAACGCTGAATATATGAAGAACTTATTTTTACTCTTGTTTGTTGCCTTTGCCTTTGCGGCTAATGCACAAGAAGTCAATGACTCCATACCCACTGAGGACAATAGCACCCAACTGCCAGATATCACTTTAAAGGACATTGACGGCAATGATGTGAACTTTGCTCAATACGGACAAAATGGGAAATTGACCATAGTGTCATTCTGGGCTACATGGTGTAAGCCCTGCATAAAGGAACTGAAAAACATGAACGATCTTCTTGAAGATTGGGAGGAAGAATACGATGTTGAGCTTGTGGCTGTAAGCGTAGACGATTCAAGGAATATGGTAAAAGTTAAACCCTTTGCCAGTGGCATGGGCTGGAACTTTGATGTATTGTTAGATCCCAACGGCGACCTTCAAAGAGCGCTAAATGTTGCCAATCCTCCGGTCACATTCTTAATTGACCAAGAAGGTAACATCATTTATACTCACACTGGATATGTAGAAGGTGATGAGTACGAATTAGAGGATCATATCGTAGAAGCAATCCAGTAGTTACCACTGCAATTCTAGTCCATCATAGGCCAAGGACATATCGTCCGGCAATTCTGCCTGAATTGTTGCATGTTGCCCCATTTGATGGCTCATATGGGTAAAAAAGGTATGCTCTGCACCTACTTCCTTTGCCACCTCAATGGCTTCGTCCAATGTAAAATGTGAAATATGCGTGGTCTTTTTCAATGCGTTAAGCACTAAATACTTACTTCCTTTTAACTTTTCCAATTCTTCCGGGCTTATGTAGTTTGCATCTGTGATATAGCTGAAATCTCCTATTCTAAATCCGAACACGGGTAATTTGTAGTGAAGTGTCGCTATAGGTGTAATATCCACATCCATAAAGCTGAAGCCTTTATTCTCAATTCGGTGTAATTTCAATTCCGGAATACCTGGGTATTTGAATTCCGTAAAGCAGTAATAGAAATCTCGCCTCAAAACCTCCTCAACCCTGTCGTCAACAAAGACGTCCATCGCTTTTCCTTGAATAAAGTTAAATCCTCTTATGTCATCAAAACCTGCGGTGTGGTCTTTATGCCCATGAGTAAAAAGAACAGCATCGAGCTTTCTAACTTCATGCCGGAGCATTTGCTGCCTGAAATCCGGCCCCGTATCGACGACAAAATGGACTCCATCCTTCTCTATCAATACACTGGCGCGCAAACGTTTATCCTTTGGATCAAGGGATGTGCAAACTTTGCATTGACAGGCAATAACCGGAACCCCTTGTGAGGTTCCCGTACCTAGAAAGATGACTTTCATGGAGACAAAGCTAAGGGAGTTTTCCTATTTCCCTTTAAGCTTTGCTTTAAGACAGCACTTGCTGCTGCTGTTTGTTCAGACACTTGCACTTCTATATTGTTAATGGCCTCTGTTGAAAGAAACCAACCCAGTGGAATCAATTGGTCATCACGTCTGTCTAAACTGATAAATATGGCTTGGTCGGATTTATCCAAGGGGTTGAGCTCAAAGCTAGATTCATCATAGTAACCGCTATTGACCCACACCTTAGAAAAGGTATTTAATGGCACCACCAATTCATGCATGGCTTTAATCGGAGTGCTAAATTCTTCTTTCGTATTCTTGATAAACAATAAGACAAATTTGGTCTTGAGCCCCGTTCGCTTGCTAAATTGCTTTAGGTGTACGTAGAGCTCTAGCATGCTGCTTGCACCCATGTTTTCTACATATCCACCATCGACCAAATGTCCCCAGATCTTGCCGTTGTCCTGACGAACCATTGCTGGCGGAGTCAGAAATGGAAATCGCGAACTCACAGAAATGGCTGTGGAAAGCGGTATGTCATTTTTCACAACCTCAAAGAAATCTTCTTTCCTATTAAAAATATCTCGGCCAATCTGTGCATTGGAAATGAGATTCGTCAATCCATTTTCTGCATGAGTGCTGTGATATAAAA
>JAHEKB010000265.1 GCA_024638525.1 Bacteroidota bacterium | reverse complement strand
CACATACAGTAGTTAAGAAGGATACAGTAGTTCCTTTGCCCATACCGAGTTTTGTCTTAAATGTGGATTCGCCCAATAATGATCAAATTCAATGTTTCTATTATGCCAGTGGTGCGACCAATCGTTTTTCATTTTCTAATACCAGTTCGTATCCGGTAATACCTGGTGCGACCAATCAGAATATTGTGAATTGGGATTTGGGTGATGGGAACAGTTCTGTCCAAAACCACATTCGCAGTAAGAGCTATGCATTGCCAGGACAGTATAGAATAAACCTCAGTATTAGAAGCACAATGAATGGGGGCAATCACTATTGCGTGGATTCTGTTGAGATGATCGTTGAAGTCAAACCGAGACCTTTGGATTCTACTCTGATCTTCTTCTCGGACACATCGATGTGCCTGAATCAAAACAACTTTACTTTTGAGAATAGAACTGGAATTCCTGGAACGAGCACTTGGTATTTTGGAGACGGGAGCTCTTCTGCAGGAGATACGGTGACACACAGTTATGCCAATGCAGGCATGTATAATGTTCGGTTTGAAATAGTGGATACCGCAGGATGTTATGATGAGTTTGATGATTCAGTCGAAGTGGTTCCTCAACCAAATAATTTCTTTTCTGGTTTAAGTCCCTATTACTGTCAAGGGGACGCCATTGTTCAGCTGATACCAAATTTGGGAGGTGGGACATTTGAAGGAGATCAGGTTTCTGCCACGGATTCTACCTTTAACCCAGTGCAATTGGGTCTAAATAGTATAAGATATATCTATCAAGAGGGCAATTGCAGGGATACGAGTTTTCAATCGGTGAATGTTATGCCAATTCCATTATTTGAACTGGGTGCAGATACGAGTATATGCAATGGTAGTAGTCTGGATCTTACAATAAGTCAAGATAGCTCTACATTCTTGTGGAGCAATTCGAACATGACCAATACGGCTAGTTTTAGCAATCCCGGACTTATTTGGGCGGAGAAAGACAACGGTTGGTGCAGCTATAGAGACTCCTTGAATTTGAGTGTGATCTCAGCTCCTGATATCAGCCTGGGCTCTGACACCACGCTATGTGGAGATCGAATTCGCAGTGTTGATCTGACTTCTGACGAAGCGACATACACTTGGAGTGATGGCTACCCAGGTCCAGTTCGGGATATTACACAATCTGGCAGCTACAGCGTAGTTGTTAGCAATAAATGTGGTTCGGCTATGGACGATTTGAATATAACAATTCTGCCATATGCTTGTGAGTTATACGTTCCCAACGCCTTCTCTCCCAATGGTGATGCATATAACAATGTCTTTAGACCCATCGGTCAGGTGGTAGTAAATCGGATGATCATCTTCAATCGTTGGGGCGAAATTCTAGCAGATATTCCCGGTCCTTATCCAGAATGGGATGGAACATATCAAGGGCAGTTAGTTCCGGTAGGAACTTATTTCTTTGAGATTTTATATCAAGATCCTCAGGGAGAATTTGCTTTGCCAAAGACCGAGGCAGGGCATGTATACGTAGTGTATTAGATATTGGTTCTCAGTCCGACACTCAATGCGGGTATTAAGCTATAGACTTTATAGTTCTCCATGGTCAATGCACTTAGGGGAGCTCTGATCAATCCTTGGGCAAAAACTTCGGTTGAAGGTGTAGGGGGATAAATCAGTTCAAATAAAGCATGAGCTGCTATTAAGTGTTGATTTCCTTCAAAAAATAGATCGGATTTTATGATGTGAGTGAATTCTCCGTCTATGGCAAAGCCTTCCGTTCTGAGTCGAATGTCGTGTTCCAGCAGATAGTAATAACTTATTCCTCCACCCACGTGGAATTTCAATCCTGTATTTTGAACCTTAGGGCTGATGTCCCGATGGTACTCAAATTGAAAGCCGACATATTTAAAGCGGTGGTTCATATAGGCAATCTTGTTTGCCGCTTGGCTTTGGTCAAAGAGCGGGCCAAAACTAGAATGGACCACATCAAAGAGTTGCAAATTTTCCCGAATCAGTTGGAAACCAGTCTGATAGAAAGCTGGTTTAAAATGAAAGGAATTGTATTTGTCTAGGTCTAATCCGACATCAACACCCAAGCTCAAACGTTTGGTGTTGTGGAGTAGTGCGGAGACTGAATCATACTCGCTTCCACTTCCATTGCTCATAGAAGTGATTTGAGCACTTGCCTCTGCAAAAACGCCAAGAGTCCATTGTGATCTGGCTTCAGAACTAAGGAGTATGACCAGAATCAGGCTGAGTAGATGTTTCATAGAATTTTAATCTGAGAATGTGATAAAATCGAGTGCAAAGTAATAACGCAGAGCAGCTTAATCCTAGGGTCAATCCCAGCCAAATGCCATCAACGCCCCAATTTCTTGACAGTCCTAAGAAATATCCCAATGGTATAGCTACTACCCAATACGCCAATAGGGTAATGAAAGATGGGAATTTGACATCCTCTATACCCCTTAACATGCCTATGCTGACGGCTTGTATGCCGTCTCCCAATTGAAATACTGCAGCATATATAAGTAGTCCGGCGCCCATGGCCACCACTTCGGGATCGTCTGAGAACATAGAAGCTAAATCCTTGTTAAATATCCAGAAGATCAGGGCAAATATCGCCATCACTGAGGTGCTCAGCCAAAGGCTCACCTTAGCATATGATTGAATACCATCCAAGTCTTTGTTGCCGTATGCCTTGGCGATACTAATGGACGCACCCGATGCCAATCCAGAGGCAAACATATAAGTTAGAGCTGCGAGGGTTATAGCCAATTGATGTGCGGCCAGTGATTTGGGTCCAATCCAACCCGCCAAGATAGCTGCGATGACAAAAGCCGCTACTTCAAAAAAGAACTGCAAGCCAGAAGGAATCCCAAGTTTTAAAATCTGTTGATAGAATCTGTGCCTGGATCTATTCCTAAA
>JAHEKB010000264.1 GCA_024638525.1 Bacteroidota bacterium | reverse complement strand
GTATGTACGGTATCACAGTGAATATTGTTCAATGAAGTGAAATTTGACTTTAAACCCTTGGCACGCAGTTCTCCAATCGCTGTATCTGAACTAATGCATCCATTGTAGTTAATGGTGTAAATAATATCGTGATAACCCGTGTCTCGATAGGTATATCGTGCTTGATACCTACTTGTTTGTCGGGCTGGAATGCCAGGACGCACATTCCAATTCGGTTCTCCAATGATTGGATTTGTCGTTTGGGTAACAATCAATTCTTCACTTAGACATACCTCCGCTTTGGGAACCGAAATATTAGGAGATTGTAGTTCTCCCAACTGTATGGAATCTAAACCTTCAACTGTATAGATACAACCATTTGTCGTGGTCACTTCAAGTCTCACATCGAACAAGCCTGGATTGGAGTAGCTCACTCCATTAACCGTAGCCAAATTACTGGTCGTATCATCTGCCCCTTCAAAATACCAATTGATGGATTGTACGTTGGCCGTATTGTCAAATACTGCATCAAAATTTGTACTGTAAGGCAAGCAATGCGTGTGATCAGAATAGCTAAAATCAAGATTGATATCTCGTCTAACCGTTAATGTGTCATAGAAATAACCAAGCGTTCTGCAACCAAAGCTATCATCTACAATCAAGGTTATATCATGTGTTCCGTACACGGCAACATCAACTATGGTAGTGTCGGAAGTATTGTTGAAGGTCTTAGCGGCCACCACCCAATTTCTAGTAACAGAACCCAGGGTATTATCGATTAATACAAAAGTATCTGTACCATAGCATAAATCTAACCTAGAGGCAGACATAGCTGGAATCAATGGAGGTTCAATATGCGTGACGTTGAGATTATTGCTAGTACAAACCGTACCATCTGAAAGAGTAATGCGAGTGACCACATTGATATCTCCAAAGATCTGTGATAAAGTTTTGTAGGTTGTGCCTGAGGTATCATAGCCATAACCAAGGTTCCATTCTATGGTACTCCCGGCGGGTACACCACTTATGGTAAACTCAACAGAATCAGAATGGCAATAGAAATTAGAAGCGGTGGTAACGGATACAGAGGGACACTGAGCTTTAGAAAGCAGTGGAAGTAGTAGAATGAGAACTATGGTCAGATTCCTCAACATTTCATTTACATCAGCAGTAGCGCTTAGCTCAGCAAAAATACGGAGAGATGGGCAGAAAATACAGGAGTAATGCCTCATAAGTGTCCAATTGTCAGGAAAATAACACTGCGCCTACAAAGCAGGTCAACGATATATTTTGGTATTCTGCGCCGATAAAGCTTTAACTTAGTGGTGTGCCAGAAGCCTCAAAATCCGTACTTGTTGTCATAAACACCATAGCCGGAAATGGCTTAGCCTCTAAGCTATACAGCCAGTTTTATAAGTTCTTAAAGGACCATGGTCTTGATTTTTTTCCTTATCACACCACCGGTCACAACGATATTGCTAACCTTAAGAAACTAGTTCAACACCGCAAATTTGAGGTTATCAGCATTCTCGGAGGCGATGGAACGATAAATGCCGTAGTTAATGCCATCGGAGACGAAGACATCCGTTTGCACCTTGTTCCTTGTGGCACAGGCAATGACCTATTGGGCAATTTGAGCAAAAAGCAAAGTATGAGAGAGTACTTTGAATACATTTTAAAGGACAGTTTCAGAGAAATTGACGTGTTTCGATGTAACGACAGAAGGTTTGTGGGTTGTTTTGGTATCGGATTCGATGGAAGAGTCAGTGAAATTATGGAACATACAAGAAATAGAAATATCCCAAAAGCTTTGAGTTATTGGAATGCTATCCTCAGTTCACTATTCAGTTATAAGGAAATTGAACTGGAGATCAATAAGGAGAAGAAGGAAGTTTTCTTGTTCAGTCTCTCTAACAATGACCGCTTTGGCGGTGGATTCCTTATTGCTCCTGGCGCTGACCTAAATGACGAATTATTGGACATGGTATTAATAGGCAAGACCACCTTAATGGAAAGGATACAGAATCTACTTAAACTTAAAAACGGCAAACACCTGAATCTGGATATGGTTGAGCACAAACACTTAAAAGAGTGCAGAATCTATGCTAAAAACGACCTCCCAGCACATGTAGATGGAGAATTATTATACGACCACAATTACATCATTCAACACGACAGAAAACTCAAGATAATAATTTAGGTTTTTTGCTCCAGCGATACCAAAAATAGCTGCAAGCGGCTATGATGAGTATAGCAATGAATTGAGAATGTGTCAATATGCCTTCAATCACATATCCTCGTGCATCATCGCCTCGGTACAATTCAACGAAAGATCTTCCCACACCATATATCATCAAATAAATCAAGAACAATTGCCCCTCAAACTTCTTTCGCTTACTCATGAAAACGACAACGATAAGCACCAGGAGATTTACACCAATATCAAAAAGTTGCGTTGGGTATAAGGGGGTGTTTAAAGGTTCTGCCAGACTATCTGGATGGCTAAATGTGACGCCAAGAGAATTGCTACAAACCGAACCGTGGCAACAACCCGCCATGAAGCACCCAACTCTGCCGAAAGAATGGACCACAGGGCCAACAAATGCCAGGATATCTAAAAATGGTCTTACGGCGATTTTGTGTTTTCTCAACCACCAAACAATGGTCGGAACAGCGAAGAGAAGTGAACCGTAGAACACAAAGCCCCCTCCGGATAATTTTAACAATTTGGAGGGATCATCCAGGTATTTCTGGGGGTCTTCAAAGTAGAAGAATAGTTTACCCCCAACGAAAGCAGCTATAATAACCCAGAAGAATAGGTTACTCAACTGATCGGCATCAATTCCAAATTTCTTGCTCATTCTCAATGCGATGCCAAAGCCGCAAAGAATTCCCAAAGCAATCATCAATCCATAGCTATATACACTAATGTATTC
>JAHEKB010000263.1 GCA_024638525.1 Bacteroidota bacterium | reverse complement strand
TTATAAAGGCCTTTTGATGCTGGGGCTACGCCCTCCCTCCCCGAATAAAAAGATACATTTCTTAATTCACAGATCCAAACTTGATTCATTCAGCGCGTAGAAATTCCTTTTCAATTTCTCAGATCACTCGAGCTTCGCATATGAAGCTAGATTAGTAATCCCCCATTCCTTCAGTTCTTGCTCTGACCAGAGATCCGGGAAGAATATTCTGCGTTGATATTTAGGGTGCATGTATTTGCGCCAATCGCTTCCGCCGGTTGCTTCTTCAACTTGACCAGTGGAAGAAACCAAATATTTGCCAGCCGCATGATAATGCGCCATAACCCATCTGATATTGACCGTATGATCATAATGCCTCATGGCATTGAGTAATTCTTTATTATTTCTAGTGTCTTCTGGCAGTGATTTATACAAGGTCCAGATGTTCAAATCATTGTACTTCTTCATAAACTCTATGAACTGAGACTTGTACTTTTTCTCAAACAAACTGAGGAGCGCACTTTTCTCGCCTGTTTTATGGTCTTTACCTGCAGCTTGCCAATAGAGATGTTCAAAAGCGTGCTCAAAGGGGGTGTTTCTGTCTATTTCATTCCTAAAACGTGCATCTATCAAATTAATCAATTCGGTAGAGGCAAATTCTATCATTCTGTACTGTGCACTTTGGAATCCACTTGCCGGGGTAAGAGTATGCCTGAATTGAAGGTATTGTTCCAATTCCATACCATCACCCATAATGCTGAACGAAGATGACAGCATATCAAAGTATCGACTGATCCTAAACAGCCTTTCGCTGAAAAATTTGGAGTCTAATGATTTTTTGTCGGCAATTTGTTCGATTTCCCATAGGATCATTTTGAACAATAACTCATTGATTTGATGGTACATGATAAAAACCATTTCATCCTTGTGTACTGTTCGTTGCTCTTGCAAATTGAGCAATGCATCTGTTTTGATATAATCCCAATATGTTATGGGTTTTGAATGCAATAATCCTTCGAGATGAGTATCCAAGTCTTGGCCCATCTTATCGAATTTGGCTTTTAGCTGCTCCAATAAAGTAGATGAATGAGTTGTCATTTGATTCTTAAGGCTTTACAAGACTAGCTAGTTTAGATGGCAAAAAAAATGATTTCTATCACATTAATTCCTTAATTTAGCCACGACAGTTGACCTAACCTTATTAAATGCTCAGAGGCAAAATTTACCTTATTCTGAGCTTGTTCGCTTTCTCGGCGTTTCAAACTCCACTGTACTCCCAAGTTCAATTAGGGGAGGGGATATCCCTGAGTGGTCACACCAAATTACAATATCAATTTTACAACAGCAATGCCTTCAATGGTGGCTTTAACAACATAAGGCAGCCAATGCATCTTCCTCAGATTAATGCTAGACTGGAGTTGAATATAAAGAATACAGTCAGGGTGCCTCTTGAGGTGTTTATTACTCCTGTAATTCAAGTGCCAGGCTTTGGGGTGAATACTCCAGCAGAAGGGGCTAAAAGTCTAAATCCCTTGCAATTTCTAATGCATCCGGCTCAAAGGCTGTATGCGCGGCCCAGTCTCTATGGATTTACTTTTCACTTGGGGCATTTTGTTCAGCCATACAGTGGATTAAGTACTGGGGACATAAAGGTTTTTGGACTTGGAGCAGATTATCAATTCAAGAGCATAAAACTCTCTGCCCAAAGGGGAATTATTCAACCCAGGGTGCCCAACAATATATTTAATTTTAGCAATGGATCTTTTAGAAGAACCCTAAGTGCTGTTAGGGTAGAAGGAACCGCACCCAATAAATGGAGGCATGGCTTCAGCTTTGCTTTTGTAGATGATCATGTCAATTCATTGGAGGTCCTGCCTATGGCAAACAATCCTGAGAAGAGCGCTGTGGCTTCCTGGTTTGCCAGATACAATCAAAGCAAGCAAACCCAGTATCAATTTGAAATAGCCAATAGCTCTTGGGCGCCCAATGTGAGTGCCACGGATACCTTAAATGAATTTGGTGGAGTGGGAAGTTTTCTTCTGGGCAATACCAATGTCTTAGGAGGATTGGGTATAAGTGCTAAGATGTTCCACAATCCTGAAAACTACCGGATAGATTCCAGATTGAGTTGGAATTCTACCAACTATAGGAGTCTGGCCTACCCATTTATGCTTGCAGACATATTAGATGTTGAGGTGAACCCTCAGTTTACAGCCTTTGATAAAAGATTAAACACCAATCTGGTTCTATCCTACAAAGGCAACAACTTCAGCGGCACGTATGGAAGTAGGTTAAACATTCCAATTCTCAAATTGAACAGCAGCATGCGAATTACTGAGCAGGCATTTGTCAACTTGGTATACGCTCTAAATACGGTGAGTGGCGCAATCAGTGATTCCAGTAAGATTAAATCGAGCAATCAGGTAGTTAGATTATTGCCTTCCTATCAGTTTGAAATAGACGGAATCAAACAAACCGTCTCGCTCATAATAGGATGGAGTCAATACAGCAATCAAAGTACCTTTCTTTTTGCTCCAACCAAGGTATCCACTCAAAACTTTGGAGCTGTTTATAGAGCAAATTATCTTAAGCACAGCGCCTCACTTTCCTTAACCACCTTTAATACTAGCTCTGGCGGGAACAGTCTTTTGAGAAACAATACGCTAACATTAAGTGGCCGCACAAAGGCAGTTTCAGACCAATTGATCCCATTCTTTAGATACACGTATACATCGGTAAGGGGGCCCGACTTTGCAAATCCCGGAAGCACTATAAAGCTTGGAGGCAAGCAGGTAATTCAATTGGGTGCTAGATACAGAGTAAATGGAAGGACTGCCGCACATTTGAGCTTCAGTTTATTGAATAACAGACAGGGTACCGGATCCGGGGCTCCAGGTTATAGGGAAATGCTTTTGAGATCTGGGATAAGCTATCAATTATGA
>JAHEKB010000262.1 GCA_024638525.1 Bacteroidota bacterium | reverse complement strand
AGTTCTTCCAATTCTCTTTATTATCGATTCTGATCCTTTCAAGGATCTCCTGGCTTCAGTGTTCAGCTGTGCTGTTCTTAATGAATTGATCAAGGCTATACGCCAAGGCTTGATTTAGACTCGCTTCCAGTCTTTGCAATGCGGTATTAAGCTCATCTCCATTCTTTCCCTTGAAAAAGAACTGGAACTTCTCGAAATACTTTCCATCTTCGGACTGCACAAAGTTTGCATTTCCCAAAAGGCTTTCCAGTTTCTCGCTAATCTTAAATTGGCTCAATTCGTCCAAGGCCTTCTTGGTGCGGTCAATTGAAACAAATAACTTCTCGGCATCGGCTTTACTGAGCGCCTGACCATTATCTCCAGATTGGAAGTCCTTAATAATCTCTGTGCTTTGGTTGACCCTTCTCTCAGCTTCAAGGCATCTGAATTTGATATCGGAGAAGAGAGAACGCTCGTCCTGGATTAAATGAAGAAAGAGAATATTGGTTTGTGTGCTTTGGAGCAAATGGTCCTTGCTCAAACTCAGATAATCTTCCGAGTCTATTTGGTTTGTAAGCTGCTCGTGGCTGGGTATAAACGAAAAGATGAGAACCAGGAATATTAAGTAGAGTAGATGCACAGACCGCTTTCGCAGTTCACCGTTTTGGTCTAAGTATCTTCTCAGGGCATTCATGTTTCTTCTGTCAATTTGTTCAACTGCTCGTTTGTTTTGCGGATTTGCAGTTGAAGTTTTTCCATGCGTTGTTCCAATTGACTGGTCCTGAGCAAATTGTCCTGGTAGTTCAGTTCCACTTTCTGAAGCGTTTTTGCCAACTGTTCATTCAAGTTGGTCAATTTCGCAATGGATTGCTCAAGATTTGAATCGTAACTCTCATTCGTTTTTTGAAACCTCGAGTCCTTCAATTCAGATTGAAGAGGCTTTTTATTCTTGGGCTTAAAGATTATTTCTTCTGTGCTTCGTTCAGCCCTTGGTTCAATCAAAGTCAGGGTGAACACAATTATTTCCAAAAACAATCCCAGGCCAAAGAGTTCTTTGGCATATGACCATTCTAAAACAAAGAAGAGCGAGGCTATCAAGAGAATAACTGCTCCAATTGAATATATGATCCGAATGAGGTTAGATTGTCTTTCTCGTACTAAAGGCATAGATAATCTTCAGTATAAAGACAAATGATATGCCAGTTGATTTAAGCCTAGCATTTGGGCGAGTCACTTTCCATACTATGCGGATAACAGCTTGATTATCAATATGAAAATAGAAAATATTTAAATAAAAGAAGCGAAACATATGCTTCGCTTCTTTTACAATTACTTCCCTTTTTGGGAAAAACTACCCAAATTGAGGATTATGAATGGAAGGGGTATTCATGGTTGGATGGAGGAACAAAATTCTCTTTTATTGTTCTCATGGAAGTCCAGCGCATTAAGTTGGCTTTCGCTCCCGCTTTGTCATTTGTTCCTGAACCTCTTGCTCCTCCAAAAGGCTGTTGGCCGACGACAGCACCTGTAGGCTTGTCATTGATATAAAAGTTACCCGCTGCATTTCTCAATGTATTTAGCGCAAGATTTATTGCTGATCGGTCTTTGGAAATAATAGAACCGGTTAATGCATACTCTGAAGTTTCATCCAAAATGGAAAGGGTTTCCTCAAACTTCTCATCTTCATAGATATAGATTGTAAGAACAGGACCAAAGATCTCTTCACACATGGTCAAGTATTTTGGGTTCTCCGTCTTGATAATGGTAGGTGCAATAAAGTAGCCTTGACTATCGTCGTAGCTGCCACCTGCCACAATTTCTGCATCAGCAGCATCTTTACTCTTTGCTATATATGAGCTGATCTTGTCGAATGCCTTTTTGTCGATTACTGCATTAATAAAGTTACTGAAGTCTTCAACAGGCCCCATTTTAAGGCTCTGGGCAGTGTTTGTCAGCAAATTTTCCAATTCGGGCCACATGCTCTTTGGAATGTAAGCTCTTGAAGCAGCTGAGCATTTTTGTCCTTGAAATTCAAACGCTCCTCTGATTAATGCAGTATTCACCATTTTGGCTTCTGCAGTGGGGTGAACCATCACAAAATCCTTTCCACCTGTTTCGCCAACTATCCTCGGATAGCTGCGGTATTTCTCAATATTGTTTCCTATGGTTTTCCAAATGTGCCTAAAGACTCCAGTTGAACCCGTAAAGTGTATGCCGGCAAAATCCCTGTGGTTGAACACTACATCTCCGGTCGTCGGACCATCTACATATACCAGATTGATCACACCGTCGGGCAATCCAGCCTCCTTGTAAATCTCCATAATTACCTGAGCGCTATAGATTTGTGTTTCTGCAGGTTTCCATACCACAGTATTGCCCATCATGGCCGGAGAACCCGGCAAGTTGGCGGCAATAGAAGTGAAATTGAAGGGCGATAATGCAAAAACAAAACCTTCCAATGGTCTGTATTCCAATTGGTTCCATACACCGGGTGAATTCTCTGGTGGTTGCTCTGCATATATTTGAGTCATATAATTCACATTGAATTTAAAAAAGTCAATGAGTTCACAGGCAGCGTCTATTTCTGCTTGCATGGCATTTTTAGATTGTGCCAACATGGTAGCCGCATTGATCTTATCCCTGAATGGACCTGCGATGAGATCGGCGGCCTTCAAAAAGATAGCTGCACGACTTTCCCAAGGCATATTAGCCCACTCATCCTTGGCCGCTAATGCAGCGTCAATGGCAAGCTGAACATGAGAGGCATTTCCCTTATTGTATGTGCCCAATACGTGAGCGTGATCATGAGGTGGGTGCATAGCCACCTTATTATCCGTAAACACTTCTTCACCTCCTATATACATAGGGATGTCTTTCTGAACGCTTCTCATTGATGCCAAGGTCTCTTTTAATGACTTTGTTTCAACACTTCCAGGTGCATAGGCTTTAA
>JAHEKB010000261.1 GCA_024638525.1 Bacteroidota bacterium | reverse complement strand
TAGTTGACGAAACCACGGCCATGGCAGACCACATGTGCCCCAATACTCACGCATTAGAAAGTTGGGACATTAAGGAGCCATATAGCGGTAGATATGTATTTAATCAGCCAACCATATCTCCGGTCTTTAACGGGAGAGCAGTAAGTGATTCACTTTTGGCTTGGTCTGGAGCAGATTTGAGCACAGAAGGAGACAAATCCTTTGCCTATGAGTACACTCAGAAAGTTTTTGAGCAAGCCATAGGAGGCGACTTTAATAAAGCCATTGAACGTGGTTTTATGGATAAGCTAGCTAATGGCAGTCCAGTTTCTGATAGCACAAATGCAACATCTGCAGCAGCAGCCATTGCAGCTAGAAAGTCTGGAGAAGCAGATTTAATACTCTATCAAAAAGTAGGCGTAAGAGACGGTTCATTTGCGAACAATCCTTGGGCACACGAAATGCCAGATCCTGTTTCTAAGGTGTGTTGGGATAATTATTTGAGTATATCAAAACCCGATGCGGACCAGTGGAAACTTGAAGACGGAGACACGGTTAGTATGAGCATGGACGGCATGGAGCTCAATGGAATTCCAGTGTTGATTCAGCCTGGTCAGGCCAAAGGTTCATATGGAATTGCTCTGGGATACGGAAGAAAATATACCGAAGATGTGAGCAATGACATGAAAGATTTGGGTCAGAATGTTTATCCCATGGTGGGTATGCAAGACGGCAGTAGATCGTACATTCGTTCGGGTTCCATAAGCATTAGCAAAGACGGCGTCTATGAATTGGCAAGAACTCAGAGTCACCACACTATAGAAGGTAGAGACATAATCAGGGAAGCTAGCTTGGAGGCCTATAATGCTGACCCCTATGTAACCAATCACCACAAACACACCTTGTTCACCTTGTGGGACGAGCACGATTATAGCAAAGGCCATCATTGGGCCATGGCCATAGATTTAAACTCTTGTACTGGCTGTAGTGCTTGTATCGTCAGTTGTTCTATAGAAAATAATGTTCCTATTGTTGGTAGAGATGAGGTGAGAAGAAGGAGAGAAATGCATTGGTTGCGTATTGATCGCTACTACAGTTTCCAAGTGCCAGAAAGTGCGCACATAGACATTGACATTGTAGAAGGCGAAACAGACCTGGAAAAAGGGGAATACATTACCAAAGAAAAAGAGATTAACAGCTATAGCGATCAGGTGAGTACAGATCATTATGCCAATGTACATGTGGTACATCAGCCCATGATGTGTCAGCATTGCGATCACGCTCCTTGCGAAACAGTTTGTCCAGTACTGGCAACTACACACAGCACCGAAGGTCTAAACCAAATGACCTATAACCGCTGTATTGGAACCAAGTACTGCGCCAACAACTGCCCCTATAAAGTGCGTCGATTCAACTGGTTTAGATACAACGAAAACAAAAAGTTCGATTACCACTTCAGCAATGATTTGGGCAAAATGGTAATCAACCCAGATGTTACCGTTAGATCTAGAGGAGTTATGGAAAAGTGCTCTCTCTGCGTTCAGCGAATTCAAGCGAGCAAATTGACAGCTAAGCGAGAAAACAGAGGCTTGAATACAGATGAATTTACAACGGCTTGCGCACAAACTTGTCCGTCCAATGCCATTGTTTTTGGAGATTTGAACGATACAAATTCAGAAATTTCTAAACTGTATAAAAACGAGCGTTCTTATCATGCCGTTGAAGAGTTAGACACAGCTCCTTCTGTGGTTTATATGACCAAGATTAGGAATGCAAAAGAAGAAACTACACAAGCACCTCATTAAGAAAGAATAAATGTACTCAGCAGAAATTAGACAACCCCTCGTTACAGGTGGAAAGACCTATAAAGACGTTACTGCAGACATCTGTCGACCTATAGAGAACAAACCCACATCATCATGGTGGCTGGGTTTTTCGGTCGCCTTCGTATGCTTAATGATACTGGGAATCACTTTGGGATGGACCGTTTGGGAAGGAATTGGTACCTGGGGTGTAAACAAAACCGTTATGTGGGGTTGGGATATAACCAACTTCGTATTTTTGGTTGGAATTGGACACGCAGGAACTTTAATATCTGCCATCCTCTTGCTCTTTAGGCAAAAATGGAGAATGTCTATCAACCGCTCTGCGGAAGCCATGACCATATTCGCCGTAATGTGTGCGGCTATATTTCCTTTGTTCCACATGGGAAGGGTTTGGTTAGGCTACTGGCCTTTGCCTTTGCCCAATGCTTTTGGCTCTTTGTGGGTAAACTTTAATTCCCCACTTTTATGGGATGTATTTGCTATATCTACCTATTTCTTAGTCTCTCTAGTGTTTTGGTATTTGGGTCTTATTCCAGACATAGCAACAGTTAGAGACAGAGCAAAATCTAAAGCCAGGAAATTTTGGTATGGTTTTTTTGCCATGGGTTGGAACGGTTCAGCTAAATCTTGGGCCCGCTATGAAGTGGTTGCTTTGATATTAGCCGGTATTTCTACTCCTCTGGTACTTTCTGTGCACACCATTGTATCCTTTGACTTTGCCACCTCTGTAATTCCCGGATGGCATACCACTATCTTCCCTCCATACTTTGTGGCTGGTGCAATCTTCTCCGGCTTTGGTATGGTACTAACCTTATTGCTGATTGCGCGATATGTAATGAATTATGAGAATTACATCACATCGGAGCATTTGGAGGCCATGTGTAAAGTGGTTCTGCTAACGGGTTCTATTGTTGGCTTGGCCTATATAACCGAATTTGTCATTGCGGGCTATTCTGGCTATGAATATGAACAATATGCGTTTAAGAACAGAATGTTTGGACCTTATTGGTGGGCGTATTGGACCATGATGACTTGTAACCTCATAGCTCCCCAGGTTTTTTGGTTTAAGTGGGCTAGAACTACACCTTGGTTCATCTTTATAATATCCATTATAGTAAATATTGGT
>JAHEKB010000260.1 GCA_024638525.1 Bacteroidota bacterium | reverse complement strand
GGTGGGTTTGATCATCACCAACGATGAAAACTTTAAAGTAGTTGGCCTCTATCAAGAGGGCAAGTATGCCAGATCTTATGATATGGTGATGAGAATATGGATAGAGGAGATCAATAATGAGGACAGCGCAAACCGGCGCGCCTTGGCATTGGACTGGACCATGTTCCAAGGGCAAAGAACACAGAGTATTAACGGTTTTAGGGAGTCTATTGCTGTGATTCCAGCGGCTCGCTTTTTTACCTTTATTGCTTCTCAATTGGATGAAGAGGCCAATGTGAGAAGGCGTTTATTGGGTTTTGACCTCTATACCTATGGGGTGGGTCAAGACCTGCATACTTATATCAATGTCAATGAACCATCCATCGGAATAGTTCAGAAGAAGCCGGAATACACCAATATTGAAGGTGGTTTTGGTATCTTTTCAAGTCGTCACATCGACCGTCTCTTGAACAAGAACTTCGACATTAGAACCAGACAAGCCTTGCAGGAAAACGAAAAAACGTCTCCCTTGAATTTTGTGACCTATTAATAGTAAGTCAAATTTCAAATTGTGTCGTTTTGTCACGAAAACTGACAAGATTTATTAAAGTCTTGAATGGCATCGTCCTTGCTGATGTTTTGACAAAACCAACAACAAATGAGTAAAGTAATTGGAATAGATTTAGGAACGACCAATTCATGTGTTGCAGTGATGGAAGGTAATGAACCCGTTGTTATTCCAAACAGCGAAGGCAGAAGGACAACTCCATCCATTGTGGCTTTCATGGACAATGGAAACGGTGAACGTAAGGTTGGAGACCCTGCAAAGAGACAGGCCATTACCAATCCTACCAATACCATTATGTCAGTTAAACGCTTTATGGGTTCGCGCTATAGCGAGATTGCTTCAGAAGTGGATCACATGCCTTATAAAGTGGTTAAAGGGGATAACGATACCCCGCGTATCGTGATTGGGGATCGCAAATACACTCCGCAGGAGATCTCCGCCATTATTCTTCAAAAAATGAAGAAGACGGCTGAGGATTACTTGGGTACGGCAGTAGATCGCGCTGTGATTACAGTGCCAGCCTACTTTAATGACTCTCAGCGTCAGGCAACCAAAGAAGCTGGAGAGGTAGCTGGACTAAAAGTTGAGCGAGTGGTCAATGAACCAACGGCAGCGGCCTTGGCTTATGGATTGGATAAAAAAGACAAAGATCAGATTATTGCAGTATACGACTTAGGTGGAGGAACATTCGATATTTCCATCCTAGAACTGGGTGATGGCGTCTTTGAGGTGAAATCCACCAATGGAGATACTCACCTGGGAGGAGACGATTTTGATCGGGTTATCATCAATTGGTTAGCCGGTGAATTCGAGAGCGAAGAGAGCATGGACTTGCGAAAAGATCCCATGGCCTTGCAGCGATTGAAAGAAGCTGCAGAGAAAGCGAAAATAGAACTTTCAAGTAGCACGCAGACAGAGATTAATCTGCCATATATAACAGCTACGGATAGCGGTCCTAAGCACTTGGTGCGCTCATTGAGCCGAGCGAAGTTTGAGCAGTTGGCGGATGATTTAATTAAAAGGTCTATGCAGCCTTGCGAACAAGCACTCAAGGATGCGGGATACAGCTCTAGCGATATTGATGAAGTAATATTGGTGGGTGGATCTACACGTATTCCAAGAATCCAGGAGGAAGTAGAAAAGTTCTTTGGGAAAGCACCATCAAAGGGAGTAAATCCAGATGAGGTTGTGGCCATTGGCGCAGCAATTCAAGGTGGTGTTCTTACTGGAGAGGTCAAAGATGTTCTTCTTTTGGATGTTACCCCACTCACATTGGGAATTGAAACTCTTGGAGGTGTTTCAACTCCTTTAATCGAGTCCAATACGACCATACCCACTAAGAAGTCACAAACCTTCTCTACAGCAGCTGACAATCAGCCATCGGTTGAGATTCATGTATTGCAGGGAGAGCGATCCATGGCCAAAGACAATAGAACCATTGGTAGGTTCCATTTGGATAGTATTCCACCTTCACCAAGAGGAGTTCCTCAAATCGAGGTTACTTTCGATATAGATGCCAACGGAATACTCAATGTAAGTGCTAAGGATAAAGGAACTGGAAAGGAGCAAAGCATTAGAATTGAAGCTTCAAGCGGACTGAGCGAAGAAGAGATCGAAAAGATGCGCAAGGAAGCCGAGGCAAATGCCGAATCGGACAAGCAGGAGAAAGAAAAGATCGACAAGCTGAACACAGCGGACAATTTGGTCTTCAGCACCGAGAAACAACTCGGAGAATACGGAGATAAAATCCCTTCTGATAAGAAGGAGGCCATTGAATTAGCCAAAGAAGAGTTGAAAAAAGCTCATGAGGCTAAGGATCTTGATGCCATCGACAAGCATATGGAAAGCTTGAACAAGGCGTGGGAAGCCGCATCTCAAGATATCTATAATGCTCAACAAGCCGGAGCTGAAACTCAAGAGGGTAACACTGATGCCCCCTCTGAGGATAGTGGCGATGCCAAAGATGTTGAGGATGTAGATTTTGAAGAAGTAAAATAAGAAGCAATAAATTATCGCATTGAAAAGGCCCTCTGATTAGAAGGGCCTTTTTTAGTGATCAAGTTTATTAAAAACTGATCTCTTTTTCCTTCTTGCTTATTTCGTAAGGGATATTGTCCAAAATGTATTGGATGGCTTCAATTCTCGCAGAAGTTTTTCTGTTGGCTTTGATGATTTTCCAAGGGACTTCTTCTGTATTGGTGTGCTCAAACATGATCTGCTTGTATTTGGTATACTCATCCCATAATTCTTGCGCGCGTTCATCAACTGGCGTCATTTTCCAGCGTTTGAGAGGACTAGATTTGATGTCTTCGAACCGCCTTTCTTGCTCTTCTTTAGAAATGGAGAAGTAAATCTTGAGTAAATATGTTCCGCTGTCCTTTATCATCTTTTCAAAGG
>JAHEKB010000049.1:11225-11790 GCA_024638525.1 Bacteroidota bacterium | reverse complement strand
TATTGAGAATAATGCCGTTGAGTTTAGCCCATGGTCTGTATTCGTATGGGAAAATATTGCCACCTGCATAATTCGAGCAGCAGTTTCCAACGCTTAAATAATAGTTTTGACTAATGGCCAAATCGCTGCAACCCGAAGCATTGATCACATTTCTTCCGTAATTGGTAAAGTACCATCCGATCAAATTGATCTTGGCCGAAAAACTGTCGCATTGATATTTCTGAGAAGCCGAGGGATTTGCCACTGTACTCAAATAGAAGTCATTGGCAAATTCAATCACTCGAACTGCGTTGCCCGGGTTTTGATCCACTACATAACTCACCTCTAACTCTATACTGTCAGCGCTCAAATAAGAAAAGGCGGAATAGAGCACGCAGCCTGAATTGGTCAGATTATTATAGCTAATGTCGTAACTGAACGTCCTTGAATTGCCGGCAGTGGTATAACTGTAATTGATGTTATTGCAATTGAACAATAGATTCCCACTTCTATAGATTTTGATTCGAACATCAGCTACAGAAAGGTAGTTTCCATAGGTCACCTTAGAGATGGCCTTGCCATAGTA
>JAHEKB010000049.1:487-11215 GCA_024638525.1 Bacteroidota bacterium | reverse complement strand
CCACATCGGCCCTAAAGGTGGTCATCAATGTATCGCCGTACATCACTCGGTTTTTCTTTATCTTGCTCAAGTCCAAAGAACCGCTTGCATCCGCAATTCCATCGTTATCGTTATCGGGATCGCCATAGCTTATTCGCTCTGCTTCAAAATCATTGAAGTGCAGCCCTGCATTGCAAGTGGTAGCACAGTGAACCTTGACCTTGTCCTGATCGCAATAGATCTTATAGTAGCAATTGCTGCTGCACGATGTATCTGGATTATACATCATGGTCATGCTGTAATCGATATCCTTATTGCTCGAAGAGCTATTGCAATCACCCGTTATTCCAATTAACAACTCCCCTCTGGTGATGGTGGCCTTTGGTGTTCCATTGAATACGGCGGTTACGGTGTCTCCACTCTGAATAAAATAATCAGGTGTCCAGCTCGTTCCATTGGGATGAGTAAAATAGAGATCAGCAGAAGTCTTGGAATGGCTCAGGCCTGAGTTCAAGATTAACTGTATCCGAAGCTGAGAACTGCTGATGGGTCTCAACAAATAACCATTGCTGAATGCGTATTCAATTTGCTTAGTCTGGCCATTGAGCAGGTCCGTTGGTCCAAACTTGCTAAGGGTCATATTTTGATACAAACCCCCACTACCCCATCTCTCCGGCTGTTTTACACTTTGGGCGCATTGATTTTCATATGTAGCATCGTATTTCCATCGATGTGCAAAGAAGAGTCGGCTATTGCAAAGAGTAGGGCAACAGGTTTTGGAGTTCCATGAGATCACCAATGAATCACCCGGAGCCATATCAGGTACAGCAAAAAAGGCTTCTCCCACTGAATTTGAATTAAGGCAAGCATATATACCCGTTGAACCTCCATTGGTAGCCTTATATGGAATGATCTTGGTTCCCGTATCTGCCAAGCTGGTAGATAAGCGGAAGCTGTTGTAATCCATTTCTGACAGGATATTAGCACTAAAGCCGGTATTCCAAGCTTGGAATATGTGAATGTCTGGTGCTCTTGCCGTGTCGTTGCCCACATTGTATAGAATTAATTGTTGTGGGTGCAAACTACCCGGGTCCATACAATTTGTTGAATACGATCTTGGGCTAAAAACCAAATTTGGGCTTTTATTGGAGATGGTTACATTGGCTTGTAGAGTTCTTTGATCACAAATGCCATCACAACCCCAACTGGAGCGATATACCGCTGCTAAATTCGCGCATTGGTCAACCCTTAGCGTGTCAACTATGGTAAAGGTCTCATTCAAGTCGAAATACTGATCATTATTCCCAATCTGAACAAAATCAGAGCTGTCTAAATAGGTCCATACGGTATCCCCAGCGATCTGGTTTGAATTGCCGTTACTGCCTATAAATGTTAAACCCGATTGATGTATCCTTCTCAATTCATGAGATGCCAACTTACCCGTTCCGCTGTTCTTAAGCACAATCTGCCTGATGAAAACCTCACCTATATCTGCCGTATATAGCTGGTTGCTGATGCTCTGCAATTGCAAGCTGGGTTGTTTGATATTCAAAGCCGCAGAAGACTTGCTCACCGATCCGCCCGTATAGAGTGTGGTTGATTCAATATCGGCTAAACCACCGTTGTTTAAGAAAGACCTGATGCTGCAGTCAATCAACAATTTGATCTTCAATGTACTCGCTTCGGCCAATCCCAAATCATCAATATCAAAAATGGGTTTGCTCAGGTCGTTGATATTTTTCTCGCTTGCTGTGCTTGAGCTGATGGAAGAAGGTATGTAGGTGATTCCCTGAGGAAGGTCTAATTGAATTTCAATACCGCTGACAGTAGAAACCGTGATATTTCTCACCTCAATCTCCACATCCTCCGATGGTATACACAGATGAATATTGCTAGGATTTGTTATAGAGACAGACAGCTTGCTCTGTGCCCAGAGCCCGCAATTGATAATGACTAATAGGCATATGAATACCCCCCTTTTCACGATCTTCTCTATGCACAAAGATATGTAAGGGAATCTAGCTAGCCAACAATCTGACTATAAGTATTTTATAAATTCAATTAAGCGCCTAAAGCCTTTAGCGCCTCGTACACCAAAAATGCTGGCCAAACTATAGCCTTGAGGAAACCTACAATCCCTATCCAAAAACTTGTGGCTTGGGAAATAAAGTAGATGGCAGCGCCTATGAATCCCAATCCATAGACCGCCCCACTGGAAGTACTGCTTTCTTTTACTGTGATATTCATGATAATTGGTTTTGGTGCAAAAGGTATAGAATACAGCGACTACCTGAGAGGCAATTGGTTTAAGCCTTTGAATTATTCTATAAGTGAAAGTGCAAAGCAAATTAATTTTGGAAGGACATCTCGCTCTATAGCTAGCTGTATTTAGATACTCAAATCAGAATATTTTGAGCTGCCCAAAAGCTTTTTGAAACTTAGAAGTTTAGGATATTGAAATCGCCAATTCGTTTACATTTGCAGCCGCATGGAGCACATCCGGAATTTCTGTATAATCGCCCATATTGACCATGGTAAATCCACATTGGCAGATCGCTTATTACAGACCACGGGAACAGTCAGTGATCGGGAGATCAAAGAGCAGACTCTAGACGATATGGATCTGGAAAGAGAGCGGGGAATTACCATAAAGTCACACGCCATACAAATGGATTACGAGCGGGATGGTCAGAAATACGTACTCAATCTAATTGATACCCCAGGCCATGTCGATTTCAGTTATGAAGTATCTAGGTCCATCGCCGCTTGCGAAGGAGCCTTGTTGATCGTGGATGCCTCTCAAGGAATACAAGCTCAAACCATCAGTAACCTCTATTTGGCCTTGGAACACGAATTGGTCATTATACCCGTCTTGAACAAAATGGACCTTCCTGGAGCTATGCCAGAAGAAGTCAAAGACCAGATTGAAGAATTGATACTATGCGAGCGAGAGGATATTATTCCTGCTAGTGGAAAGACCGGACTGGGAGTTGATGCCATCTTAGAAGCCATTATCAATCGAGTTCCTTCACCCAAAGGTGACCCTCAAGCGGCGCTCAAAGCCCTGATCTTTGATTCGGTCTACAATCCCTTTAGAGGCATTATTGCTTATTTCCGGGTTATGGATGGTCAGATACACAAAGGCGATCGCGTAAAATTCATCAATACGGGCAAGGAGTATCACGCCGATGAGATTGGCGTATTGAGAATGAGCCAAGAGCCCAAGAATAATATCAAGACTGGCGATGTTGGATACATTATTTCAGGGATAAAGGATGCCAAAGAAGTTAAAGTAGGTGATACGATTACCTTGGTGAATAATCCAACCACTACGGCCGTTCAAGGTTTTGAGGACGTTAAACCTATGGTCTTTGCGGGGATATACCCTGTCGATACAGAAGATTTTGAAGAATTAAGGGATTCTATGGGCAAACTCCAACTGAACGATGCAAGTTTGGTCTTTGAGCCGGAATCTTCGTCTGCTCTGGGATTTGGATTTCGGTGTGGTTTTTTGGGCATGCTCCACATGGAGATCATCCAAGAGCGTCTGGAACGCGAATTCGATATGACCGTAATCACCACCGTGCCCAACGTGAGTTATCACGCCTTTAATAAGCAAGGTGAGATGAATGTGGTGAACAATCCAACCGATCTTCCCGAACCCAATCACACAGACCGTGTAGAAGAACCCTTTATCAATGCACAGATCATTACCTCTGCAGATTATGTAGGGTCTATCATGACGCTCTGCATCGAAAAACGAGGTATACTCAAGAATCAGGTTTACCTTACTTCCAATAGGGTGGAACTAACCTTTGATATGCCACTTGCAGAAGTGGTCTTTGACTTTTATGACAAGTTAAAAACAGTGTCCAGAGGTTATGCTTCTTTTGATTATCACCCCATAGAATATCGTAGTTCAACCTTGGTCAAATTAGATATATTAATCAATCACAAACCGGTGGATGCCCTTTCTGCTGTGATTCATAGAGACAAGGCCTATGAATACGGTAAAAAGATCTGCGAGAAACTGAAAGAGTTGATTCCGCGGCAACAGTTTGAAATCCCCATTCAAGCAGCAATTGGTGCCAAGGTCATTTCAAGAGAAACCATCAGAGCCCTTCGCAAAGACGTTACGGCAAAATGCTATGGTGGAGACATCACCCGTAAAAGAAAACTGCTCGAAAAACAGAAAAAGGGTAAGAAGAGGATGCGTCAAGTTGGAAATGTAGAAATACCTCAAAGCGCCTTTATGGCGGTCCTAAAGATCAACGATTAATTGCTGTAATTTTTAATGCCTAATGCCAACCAATTGGCAATGGCTTGTCTGTTGTTTACGATCAACAATCGTTTTTGGTCGAATTCATTGGTAATGTTCCCGAGTTCTATGTAAACCGCAGGTGCAGCGCTTTCCCTTAGGGTGTGAAGGTTGCGGCTTCTGACCACACCTCTATAACCTCTATTGGCTTGGTGCTCATCGTATTCTGCCTTGATGGTTGAATACATCTCGTTGGCCATAGCTTGACCCTTGCTGCTACCTGGATAATAATAAAAGAATATATCAACCTTCTGGGTTTCATATCGGCTATCGATATGTATTTCAATCACGCGTTGAACTTTGGCTCCTTCTGCTTTGTGCTTGGCATATAGCTCATTGATTTTGGCCGTTCGCTGTCTAAGCCTTCTCACTTGATTCAAGGGTATTCTCTGATTGTACCAAACTGTTTCATCCTTATCTGAACTCAAGAATTCCTCATCTCTTATACCGTCAGTATCTCGGGTAATCATATAGACCGTTGCTCCTTGTTGCAAGAGATTTCTGGCTAATCTTAGTGTAACATCATATGCATATTCATCTTCACATAGCATATGCCCGTCTTTATGTCCTATAGCACCCGGATCGGGACCGCCATGACCGCTGATCAAATAATATACATGCCCCTCCATTGAACTGGAGATGATCGGCGTCTTCTCATATTTGGGGCCCAAAATCGGAAAAGTTTCAACCCGCAATGCCTCACTCATATCCGGAGCTTCTACCTCTTCAATATCTTGCACATCAACAGTTTCTATAGATTCTAATTCCACCATAGGATTAGGGCAGTAAAATTCATGTAGGGGAACCCACAATTCCTTGTCAAGCCTAAAATCCTTATCTCTTAATCCCTTGCTGAGCATTAATTCGTTGTACTTCTGAATTCGCAAGGCTAGTTGATAGTCATTAATTCCCAAAGAGCTACGAATGCTTGTACCATTGTACTCATGAACCCGTATGGGCAGCTTGTATTTTTTATCTAATATCAGATAACTGCTAGCTTTCAAATTATTGAGTTCAAGGAATGAATCCACTCCGCATTCATGATTAGAAATGAGATATCTGTTGAGAACGACAGTAATCCCATCACCTGATTTTGCTTTGATCTCTAGGTAGCTGGTTGCTTGGCTAAACGCGGGAAATGCACCAAACAAAACGCTGATTATTAAGACTTTATAAAGACTAGATTTTCCAACCATGTGAACCCGTGAGAGGAACAAAGGTAAAATTGCCATGTGTGCTTCTTTCGTACTCATTTTCACCAATTCTTTGTACAAGTATCATTTTTTGGACATCCCTCGACCCCACAGGAGCCACCAGTCTGCCGCCAATTTTCAACTGTTCGGCAAGTGAGTTGTTGATCGTAGGCGCTGCTGCTGTTAAAATAATCTTGTCAAATGGGGCCTTTTCTGTCCAGCCGTTGGAACCATCTCCATATTGACTGAATATTTCCAGACCCAACTTCTTGAACAGATCTTGGGAACTAGTATACAATTCGCGTACCGTTTCGATTGTATATACTTCTGCTCCAAGCACTTTGAGTATAGCCGCTTGATAACCAGATCCTGTTCCGATCTCCAGCACTTTATCGCCTTTAGACACATCTAATAATTGAGTTTGAAAGGCAACGGTAAAGGGCTGTGATATAGTCTGGCCGCCATCTATAGGAAAAGCTATATTGTCATATGCCTTTTCTTGAAAATCGGGCGGAAAGAAAAAATGTCGAGGTACATGAGCCATTGCTTTAAGCACTTTTTCACTCTTTATACCTTCGGCTTTCAGCTGCTTAACTAACTGATTTCTTTGACCTTTGTGTTTGTAGCTATCTTCGAGCAATGTGTGTAGAATTTGATACGCCCCCTTTGTGATTGTTTTTAGCGCGACTAAAAAACGACATTATTTCGTATTCAAGAAATCTATCATTGAAAACGGGAATAATAGGTAGCGGAAACTTCGGCTCCAAGGCTTTATTGCTCTTGGAAAAGATGGAAAATACAGAGATCGTGGGTGGATATGATTCCGTTCCTTTAGACAACTTAAATGCAATAGATTCACTAGATGAGCTTATTGCTTTGTCCGAAGCAGTTATTGTTTTAGACCCTATTGCCACTTCCTATGAAAGCCTGGCAGAAGTCATTAGACAGGGGAAACATCTGTACATAGAAAGCCCGAGTTTATGCAGCCGTCAGGATTTGAGAAATTTGGAAATGCTCGCTTATGAATCGCATACCATCTTACAAATCGGTTTGAAGCAGAGATTTTATAATTTCTATAATGACTTGGAAAAATACGCTCTGGTTCCGCGCATCATAGATAGCAATCGCTTTATGAAGTTTAATAAAAACTCCACGCAGCTTTCTGTAATAGATGATTTAATGATGCACGACATTGACGTCAGCTTAAAGCTTTCTGCTTCAGAGGTTAAATCGGTCTATGCCACCGCTGTGGGCGTTTATTACAAAGATCCTGATGTGGTCAATGCGCGCATAGAGTTTTACAACGGTTGTGTTGCCAATCTATCCGCCAGTAAGATCGCAGATAAGAACAAGCACTTGACTAAGTTCTTCCAGAACAACACCTATTGCTCTATAGATTATTTGGATCAAATGCTCCATGTTCAAAGCAATAATGGCGAAGACAATAATCAGTCTGAAGAACATTGGGGTATAAAAACAAGCTATAATCAGTCAAAAGATTCAGACGGTTATATATCCATCTTGGAAAAAGAACTTGAATCGTTTTACAATTGCATTGCAAGTAATTCGGAACCGGATGCCAGTATTTCGCAATATTTGCAGCTGAAATCAGTTTCTGATAAAATCAAAGAGCAATTAGAACGAAACTTCATCACCAACGCATAGGACTGTATCTCCTCCTTTTTTTTCTCATAGGCCTTGGCTCTTGTGATAAGGAAGAGCGCATTCCCTCCTATCTCTTCATAGAATCCATTGAGCTCTCTGTAAAATCCGACCGATCCCAAGGAAGTGATGCGCATGAAATTGTTGATGCTTGGGTTTATGTAGGAGGTACATTTATTGGAGCCTTTGAATTGCCTGCTCAAATTCCAGTATTGAAAGAAGGCAAACAGACCGTGAGTGTTATTGCGGGAATCAAAAAGAACGGACAAGCTTCGCAAAGAGTGCTCTACCCTTTCTACAGCACCTTTGAACAAGAATTGGAACTCATGCCTGCTGTGGTGGATACATTGAAGCCTATAGTGGGCTATCGGGATGCCTGCAAATTTGTTTGGTTGGAAGATTTTGAGGACCAAACTACCACTTTGGTTAAAAGCGGCAGCAATTCCAGTGTAGATAGCCTTAAAATCATAGGAGACCCCGCCCATGTTTACGCCTATGACGGAGTGAGCGAGAAATTCTCTTCAATGGGGCAATTAGATACCGGTTTTCAAATATTTGAGTTTAGCAGCACTCAACTCTTCGATCTTCCGAGAGCTGGAGCAGATGTCTATCTGGAGTTCAACTACAAAGCGGATGTAGAACTCATTGCTGGCATCTACCCAATCAATAGTCAAGTGGTCAATGGGGTTCCTATAGTGAATTTCTTCCCGAGCACAGAATGGAAAAAAGCCTATGTGAGCCTGACCGCAGATATTAACCAAGCTGAGTATCAGGGAATTGATTTCAGAATATTCTTTGGAGCCTTTAAAACAAGCGGAGATACGAAGGCAAATGTATATTTGGACAATATTAAGTTGATTCACTTTTGAACCGACGGCTTCTAACTATAAAGTACATCCTTCTTGACTTTCTGGCAGCAGCATTGGCCTGGGGCTTGTTCTATCTGTATCGCAAATGTTTTATTGAAGCTACCTTTTCACCCAGCGAATTCAATCTGGCCCTGCAAGACCGGAAATTCTTCTTAGGGATCGTATTTATTCCTGTGTTTTGGATTGTGATGTACAGTCTTGCTGGTCTCTACAATACCGTCTATCGAAAATCAAGACTCAAAGAATTGATTCAAGTCTTCTGGACGAGTTTAATAGGAGTTCTTGCCCTCTTCTTTCTCGTACTATTAGACGATGAGGTAAGTGCATACAATTCCTATTATCGATCCTTAATCGCATTGTTTGCCCTGCATTTTGTAATTACTGCTCTGTTTAGAATCTGGCTATCCACCAATGTGGCCAATAAGATCCAAAACAGAAAAATTGGATTTAACAGTCTGATCATTGGAGGAGGACCGAAGGCACAAAATATTTACAATGAATTGCAATCGGCCAGAAAATCTGAGGGCCATTTTTTTAAGGGTCATGTGGTTTTAAATGATGAATCTGCACTGGATGGCCTAATTAAATTAGGCATGCTTGAAGAACTTTCTCAGATTATCGACAAAGAGGAGATTCAAGAAGTGATTATTGCTACTGAGACAGAAGACAAATCGGTAATCTCACAAATACTGAATCTCTTAAACTCAGAAAAAGTAGTGATTAAGATTATTCCCGATTTATACCAACACTTAACAGGTATGGTTAAGATGGGCAATGTGTTTGGCGCCATCCTCATTCAAATTGAGACGGATATTCTTCCTCCTTGGCAAAAATTCTTCAAGCGAAGCTTTGATATCATGTTTGCGGCATGCGTTCTTCTGATTGGCTTGCCATTCTTCATTATCATTGGTTTAATGGTGAAAATGGGCTCTAAAGGCCCTGTCTTCTACCAGCAGGAAAGAATAGGAATACACGGTAAACCTTTTCATATTATAAAATTCCGAAGCATGCGTAACGATGCCGAAGCATCTGGTCCGCAATTGTCGAGTGAAAACGATCCGAGAATCACAAAGATAGGCAGGTTCTTGCGCAAGACCCGATTGGATGAAATGCCCCAGTTCTGGAATGTTTTGATCGGAGATATGAGCTTGGTTGGTCCGAGACCAGAAAGACAGTACTTCATCGATAAAATCGTAGAAACTGCTCCACACTACCGCCGATTGCACAGGGTTAAACCCGGGATTACTTCGTGGGGACAGGTTAAGTTCGGCTATGCTGAGAATGTTGAAGAAATGGTAGCAAGACTGCAATACGACCTTCTGTATTTGGAGAATATCTCCTTGCAGTTAGATCTCAAGATATTAATCTATACGGTCTTGATTATGGTACAAGGCAGAGGAAAGTAGCACATAATCAAAAGATCCAAGCATTGAGACGATTAATCAATAACATCAAGAACCACAAGAACTGGTTAAGCTATTACATCTATAAAGTTGGCGGTCTAACTGGGGCTTTTACATTCAAATTGCGCTCGGGTATGGATATAAAAGTGCCAAAGAGGTTAATGCAGACCTATAAAGAATGCTTTTTTGACGAGACCTATTTCAGAGGCTTGCCCACATATATTACACCTTCGCGATTCAACACGGTTATTGATGTAGGAGCCAACGTAGGTTACTTTTCTCTTGCTGCTTTATCGCGCAATCCGCTCGCCAAAGTGTATTCTTATGAGCCAATGCCCAATAATTTCAAACTGTTAAGCAGCTATGGTGAAGAGAGTGATTACAACAACTGGACTATCATAAACCGGGCTATCAGCGGAGAAGCTGGTCAACTTGAACTGAATTATAATGCAGAGGACAGTTTTACCACGTCTGCCAGCATAGAGCAATCCGATCGTGAGCCGGATGTAGCGCAAGTAGAATCAAATACTCTTAAGCAAGTATTGGAGGAACATCATTTAGACAAGGTTGATTTTTTGAAATTGGATTGTGAGGGTTCAGAATATCCCATTCTTTACCAATCCAACAAAGAGACATTGGAAAAGATATTATGCCTGTCTGTTGAGACCCACCGTTCAGACCAAAGTGGATACAATCGAGACGATCTTGCCGCTTTTCTCAAGAGACTTGACTACAGCATACATTTAGAGAAAGACCAAATTTGGGCCTGGAGGAAATAAGGACTTTCTATGCAATTCAAGTATTGGTATTCGTAAAAGAAAAATGAGTTAAGGTGATGAATCAAAACTATCCAGAACCCAACGGTCAAAAAGCTGTGCAGGATCTGCGAATTGAGGGGTTCAAGTTCGCCTTGAACTATAATCTGTGCGTCCAAATCCCTAGATTCGCAGCATGTCTTACGAATTCATAAAAGTGGATGCTCAATATCAAGAGCATGTTGCACTTATACAACTGAATAGACCCAAGGAGCTCAATGCTTTAAATCTTCAATTGATGCAAGACATCAAGAAAGCATTGATGCAATTAGATGATGACGACACTGTCAGAGCCATCGTGATCACAGGGAACGAACGCGCTTTTGCCGCGGGGGCCGACATCAAACAAATGGCCGGGAAAACTGCGGTAGATATGCTTAAAATTGACCAGTTCAGTACATGGGATCAGATTCGAAAGACCAAGAAACCCATCATTGCAGCCGTCAGTGGCTTTGCACTGGGCGGAGGTTGTGAATTGGTAATGCAATG
>JAHEKB010000049.1:0-477 GCA_024638525.1 Bacteroidota bacterium | reverse complement strand
ATGGTCATAGCCAGCGAAACTGCACAATTCGGGCAACCGGAGATTAAAATAGGAGTAATGCCCGGAGCGGGAGGAACACAAAGACTGCCTAGAGCAGTAGGCAAGGTTAAGGCCATGGAAATGGTGTTAACCGGTGAATTTATCGATGCTCAGGATGCCCTGCGCATTGGCTTGATTAATAAAGTGGTTCCGGTGGACCTGTATTTAAGCGAAGCAGTTAAAATGGCTCAAAAGGTAGCAAGCATGTCTCCTATTGCCGTTCAGATGGCGAAGGAATCAGTGCTAAAGTCGTTTGAACAGCCTTTGCAAGAAGCGCTTTATTTCGAACGTAAAAATTTCTATATGCTGTTTGCCACAGAAGATCAAAAAGAAGGTATGGCAGCTTTCGTAGAAAAGAGAAAAGCAAATTTTAAAGGAGAATAATGAATAAACTGTTTTATGCAATTGCACTTGGAGCTCTCTTGAGCGCTTGTGAAC
>JAHEKB010000259.1 GCA_024638525.1 Bacteroidota bacterium | reverse complement strand
CCTAGTTCAAATGTTGTGTATGCGCGAGGGCAGGCGGCGTGAAACTTTCTCAAGACGTTTATGAATACGCGCGCATTTTTTATGGCGGCTTAAGACAATGGTTCCAAAAAGTCCTTGATCTGTTGAATGCGGCTGGACACGACGGAACCTAAGGTATCGGGGGCGCTTGGTGTTGTGTCGCTGATCGGCCCTAGTTTAGTTCCATCATAGGAGAACCAACTACCACTCTTTTGTACAATATTGTGTTCCACACCTAGATCTATGATTTCGCCTACTTTGGATATTCCTTGGCCATACATAATGTCGAATTCAATCACCCTAAATGGCGGAGCTACCTTATTCTTGGCCACTTTAACCTTAACCCGGTTGCCAATAATGTCTATACCGTCTTTTATGCTACCTATTCGGCGTATGTCTAATCGAACGGAAGAATAAAATTTTAAGGCATTACCACCGGTTGTGGTTTCCGGATTGCCAAACATGACCCCTATTTTTTCTCTGAGTTGATTAATGAATATGCATATGCAGCCGGTTTTATTGATGGTTCCCGTAAGCTTGCGCATGGCTTGTGACATTAAACGTGCCTGCAGACCCATTTTTGAGTCGCCCATATCACCTTCAATCTCTGCCCGAGGCACCAATGCTGCTACAGAATCAATTACAATGACATCAATAGCACCTGAACGGATTAGATTATCTGCTATTTCAAGCGCCTGTTCTCCATCGTCAGGTTGTGAAATCAATAACTCATTGGAGTTAATCCCTATCCTCTCGGCATAAAACTTATCAAAGGCGTGTTCTGCATCTACAAAGGCGCAAATGCCCCCTTCTTTTTGTGCTTCTGCAATACAATGCAAAGCCAAAGTAGTTTTACCTGAAGCTTCTGGACCGTATATTTCTATGACTCTGCCTCTGGGCAAACCACCAACGCCCAAGGCCAAATCTAAACCTAGCGATCCCGTTGATACCGTATCAACTTTCACCACCGAGTCATCGTCCATTTTCATTACCACACCCTTGCCGTATGACTTCTCCAATTTATCTATGGTGAGCTTTAAGGCTTTGAGTTTTTCTGTATTTTCCTTTGTTGACATTTTAATTATCTATGCTGTTTTTTCAAATATATACAAAGCTTTGAGCTGTTAATGCTCTTGGACAAGCTGTTGAAAAGATAAGCGTGTCAACTAAATTTATTATTGTCAGCTGAGAGCAGCTAGATTACTAAAAAGTCGGTAATTTATAAACTATCTCTTTCCTCTCAATGCTGTTTTAAATTCATTTTCGTAGCAAGCTCCTCACTTTTTTTAATAATTTGTATTTCATTGACTGTGTGGCAATTACTCGAACATTTTTGATTTCAGACTGCTCCTTCCGTGCCCAGGCCCAGTCCTCATCAATTATAAAATCGGAATAAGATGGATGTTGCATAACCAATAGCTGAAAGACCAACTTAATATTAGCTGTATTCACTTGATCCTCTGAGAGGTCTCTTATTGCTATGCCGTCAGAAATCTGTTTTGAATATTCAGAATATTTCCAGTTGTAATCGTCAAATACAATCGTTCCACCTTGGTTTAATAGCTTATCCACCGCAAAAAAGGCTAAGCCATCAATGGTCCAATTTTTGGGACCATCGATAAAACATAAATCATATTTTGTCTTACAGACATAGTTTTCAGTTTGTTTTTCGATTTCCTTTTTCAAGAACCAGGTATAGCTGTTTACTTCCCTTACAATAGTCACGTATTTAGTCAGGCCTGTCTTGCCCAACAAATCTTCTAGACTTGGATCAAAATCTTTACTGGATTCAATATCTACACAATCGATACTACCAGATCCCAGTTCATCCAATGCCGCAGCCATATAACAGCTAGCAACCCCATGAGCAAAACCAAGTTCTAATATCCTTCTAGGTTTATTGTTAAGTATAAAGTCATATAGTTGTTTGCCCCTCTCTTTTTGAGTGTAAGGAATTCCTTCAAGTAAGTCAGCTATCTCTGAAAATTTCATTTTACAATTTTATAGGAATGATGTTGAAATTCCCTTCTTCCTAGAATTTTTTAGAATTGCCTTGTAAAAGCTGTTGAAAATAAACCCAGTCCCACAAGCTTGCAATACCTAAACTCACATAATTTCGTTGACCATTTAATTGCTTTGAAGTATAGCCTATTCATCCTATTTTTATTAGCGGCTCATTTGGGCATTGCACAAGTGCAGCCTTCTGACTCTGGTACTACCATTGACAATGTAGATATTATCACCATTTACAAACCGGATGTGGCCGAAAGTGTAAAAGTAGATATAGAGCCCAAACTAGAAGAGCCCAATCACGACCCCATGGTCTATAATTACTCTTTTCCCAAGGTTTCTTATCAACCCAAAGCAGTTTACAGCCCTATTGACCCTATTTATCTCAAAAAAGAGGGAGACAAGGACCTTTATGACAATTATATAGAATTGGGTGGCGGCAATTATGCCACTTCATATCTAGATGCTAGCATCCACAACACCCAAGACAAGTACTATACCTACGGTTTGCGTTTAAAACACCATGCAGCAAGCTTTTCTAAGAATCCTAGTCAGGCTAGATTTAGTGAAAACAGGGTAACTGCATTTGGCAAAAGAGAGCGCGGTGGTAGCCTAAAGGGAGAGATTGATTACAGGCGAAATGTTATTCATTATTACGGATATAAAGAAGGTCTCGAGCTAAGCTTAAACGACATAAATCAAATATACAACGATGTTAGAGCTCAGGCCCAATGGGAAAAAAAGGGAGGACAAGCCTCTACTGCATTACAGGCTGGCTTCGATATTTTTGATAGACTCAGAGGCAATGAGTCCACTATTTTTCTCAAAAGTGAAAATGAATTTGATCTTGGGCAAAGTGAATTTTATATAGAGGTCGGAGCACAGTACAACTCCATCAACCGGCAAGAGCAATACAATAGACTGTTTATAGATCTATTCCCTCAC
>JAHEKB010000048.1:1491-12011 GCA_024638525.1 Bacteroidota bacterium | reverse complement strand
TATTGAATCTAGGATTCTGATTTTGCACAATACTGGTCAGCTCCTCTGAGCAGAAAAAGTGAACATTGTTGTCTTCGTCGTCTCCAAGGAAACTCAACCTATCGACCCAATTTCCAAAACTCGCCTGGTGATAGTGTTTGATCTTGTCCACGATGAGCTGAGCCTCTGATTTGGAAGAAACCGGCAGCCTGCCCACTCCAATATCCAGACCTTCAAAACGGGGACTTAATCCCCAATAGCCCTCGTCGTCATCCAAAATGGCATAGTAATCATCTGAACAGTGCGATGCAGCAGGTAAGTATGAATTGAAACTTTGGTAGATGGGCACATAATTGGTGTTGTTCTCAATCCTGTCCTTATGATCGTAACTGGCATCACCAAAAAGCAATATAAAGCGGAGGGCCTTTGCTCCATTTTGTCCTCTGTCGTATAAAAGCTTGGTAAAATCGCGGATGGCCGTAACATCTTCAGATCCCGACGAGAATTCATTGAATATCTCCGTTGTCTTTACCACCTCAACGGTCAAATTGGAATAATCGCGATGAAATTGAGCAAGCTCCTCTGCTTCTTCGATGAAATTTGGGTGTGTTACGATTATATATTCAAGATCAGAAAGCCCATGTAGATTTTGAATCTCAACCTTTTCAATAAAAGTTGGTTCATAAGCAGCCGATGGCTTAAACATATGATATCTACGCAAATTCTGATCATCTGAATTGACATTGAACGCCATGTCCGCTCCATCTGAATACATCAATTGATTGCCAGGTCTAGTGTGATCTGTCACATCCCACACTGAATAACCGGCCGTATTCCCAATTCTATATTTAACGGTACCATTTATCAAGGATTCGGTCGAGTAGAATCGCTGTTGATCCTCATAGGCGTTCAAATTTCTAGGAGCAACTATATCAAAGTAATCTATCCATGCCTTAGAATCTGTAAGTGGCCTGCTGTAATCATAGCGGACAGATATGGCATTGGAACTGATATTGGCGTTGATCTGACTGTATTTGGAACCGGCCGTATAATTAGCATCAAATTCTCCTGATACGGAAGAATGAACCGAATTTGTCGTCTCTCCATTCACGCTAATGCTTATAAAGCTTGAGCTCAGTGAACGGGCAGATGTGAAAGTCTTAAAGAAGAGATTTTCTCCAGTAAGCAGGCCTTCCACTGAATAATTGAAAGTTTTAACTGTCTGGCTTCCAGACATTTCATCTCCCCACCATATTCTACCGGAATGGATGTGGTTTATTTCGTCTTCCTCGTGGTGGATGATGTGGTCGTATCGCTCTAAGGTGACATCAGGCGTGCTAGCAGCACCGTTTGCTATGTCAGAAATGAGTAGGCTGGCATCTTGACCCCATTGCAAGAAGTAATAAGCTCGATCTTCAAAATCGTTCTTTGAGTAGCGGTATATGGCCTGATTCAAGTCGTAGTCAATGGCATCTGGTCCTTGAGCATACCAGAGCACATAATCTCCAGCCTCCATAATGTCGTTTGAATTTTGATCCAAAATGTAAATGGCATTTTGCCTCAAATCCTCAAAGCGCGGATCGGCGATGACTTCTGGAAGCATAGCCCCTCCGTTGCCGTAAATATTAAAGGTCGAAAATCTCAAGTCACTGATATCAATGCCCGATTGATCAAAAAAATCCTTATCGAGCTTAAAAACACCACTTTGATAAACCGATATTTTATAGGACTCCGCTTGACTCAATACCGATGTATAGGTTTGATCTTTTTTAGATTTTCTATTTGGAGAAGTATTCGAAGTCTTGAAAATCAGTTCTAAGTCATAGTTTTCTAAAACCTCAACACCATCTGCTGATTTTCTCATAGGGGTCAGTTGCACGGAGGTGTACATCTCACCCTTTATTCTGATGGGAACGCTAATAATTCTATAATCGGATTCTAAGTTCCCGGATAATTCTTTATTACTGACTTGCGAGCTTTTCTTAGGAACCAACTTAATGTCAATGATCTCTCTGCCAGCAGTGGGGATTAATTCGGAGATGATTGGCACAAAGAATTCATTTTCAATGCTTTCCAAACATCCAGTGCACCAAATCGGGCGCTTAATAAAGGTATATCCATCCTCTTCTGGTTCGCTTTCTTCCAATTCCACCCACTCAACTTGCTTGGAAATATTCTGTTGAGCTTGAGCGAAGAGCAAGTTTTGGGTGCACAGCAATAGGACGCCAATTAGGCCGAGTTTTCGCATTGAGGTAAGCATTCAGTTAATACAACAAATTAGGGGCGAATTTTATTGTTTTCACTAGTCATGACGAACAATATTTAGTAAAAATTAACGTATCTTTACAATAATCATATTTTTGTGAATCAAATATTTAGAGTAATGAGAATCAAGCTTAAAGCAATTTCTTTTGTTGCAATCGCACTGCTTGGAGTAAGTGAGTTGAAGGCGCAAGATCCTGAATTTACGCAGTTCTTCGCCACTCCTCTTTATACGAACCCCGCCTTTGCAGGTACGGGTACTTGTAATGGTGGAGGAAGAGCCGTGATAAATTACAGACAACAATGGCCAAGCTTGCCGGGTACTTTTGTTACCACCGCGGCCAGTTTTGACCAGCACTTTGACAAAATTGGCGGTGGAATAGGCTTGTTAGTACTGGATGACCGCGCAGGAGAGGGTCTTTTGACCTCTACAGGTGTGTCCGCGATCTATTCATATCAATGGAGGGTTACAAAGACCTTTGCTATGAGGTTTGGTATACAGGGGACATACGGCCAAAGAAGTATTGACTGGTCTAGGTTGAGATTCGAGGATCAGATCAATCCAACCACTGGTTTCACGAATCCGACCAACGAACCTTATGGTTCTGATCGGATATCTTTTGCCAACTTCTCTGCGGGTATGTTAGCTTACTCCGAGAATTTCTATGGAGGTATTGCAGTACATAATATTATAGAACCCAACCAATCATTCTACGGCAATCAGGAGGCCACCATTCCAATGCGCTTTACCGGGCATGGAGGTGTTGTTATCCCGCTAGATGGAAGAAGGGTGCCAGAAAGCACTATTTCACCTAATGTTTTGTTCATGATGCAGAACAAGTTTACGCAGATGAACATCGGTTTCTACTTGAATAAAGGACCATTGGTTACCGGTCTTTGGTTCAGACAGACATTTGGGGAATATGGAAATTCTGATGCCTTGATCGCATTGGTCGGCTTTAGAAAGGATCGTTTTAAGTTTGGTTATAGTTATGACCTTACTGTTTCAGGTGCAAAATCGGCCGCTCCGGGCTCACATGAAGTGTCTGCCGGAATCGAGTGGTGTGCGCGTCAACGCCCTGCAAAGTGGCGCAAACTCAGCTGTCCCGATTTTTAATTGAGCCTGAATTTCATTATTATTGCACAATATAAAAGATAAAATCGAGTTATCATTTAGCTTAGGAATTATGAGATTTAACAAACTAACTGTGGGAGCCCTAGCACTATTATTCTTAGTGCCTACCTCTTGCAAGAAGGAACAATCGTCTACTACTGGTTGGAATTACAACGATTCCAAATGGGGAGGTTTTGAAAAGCATGAATACGCTGGACAGGAAACGGGTCCGGGTCTTGTGCTGGTAAAAGGGGGAACATTTACCATGGGTTCGTCTGAACACGATGTCCTCTACGAACACGATAACATTGAAAGAAAAGTAACTGTCCCATCCTTTTACATGGATGAGACCGAAGTAACCAACAACCACTACAGGGAATACGTCTATTGGTTGCAAAGAGTGTATGTGGATTACCCCGAGGTATCCATAAATGCTCTTCCAGATACTTTGGTTTGGAGAGACAGGCTGGCTTATAACGAGCCATATGTAGAATATTACTACCGTCACCCTGCTTATCAGGACTATCCTGTTGTAGGGGTGAACTGGAGACAAGCAACTCAATATGCTGCATGGAGAACAGATCGTGTCAACGAGATGATCATGATTCGAGAAGGCATTTTGGAGCCAGATCCAAATCAAATGAATGAGGCCAACTTCAATACCGGCGCCTATTATGTAGGGCAAGATGACGGACTGAGATTGGGCAAAAAACAGATGAAGGATTACAGAACCAAAAAAGGTACACGCAGGGTGAGAATGGAAGATGGAATCATGCTTCCCGATTATCGTTTACCTACGGAAGCGGAGTGGGAATACGCTGCTCAAGCAAACGTTGGTGCTTCGACCTATGAGAACGTCAACAACAAGAAAATATACTCTTGGGAAGGTTTGACCGTTAGACACACCGGCGGAAAGGAAATCAATAGAGGATTGATCAATGCCAATGTCAAAAGAGGTAAAGGTGACCAAGGAGGTATAGCTAATCGTTTGAACGACAAAGGATTTATTACGGTTCCTGTGGGATCTTACTGGCCAAATGACCACGGCTTATACAATATGAGTGGGAACGTGGCTGAATGGGTTATGGACATTTATCGTCCGTTGTCGTATGAAGATATGACAGATTTCAACTCTTTCCGAGGAAATTTCTTCACGAAGAAACAGTTGGATGAGGATGGTGTGGTTGATCTCAAAGACAGTTTGGGTAGACTGGTTTATGTGCCGGTTAGCGAAGAAGAGAACATAGGAAGAAGAAATTATAAGAAAGCCGACAATATTGGGTACCTGGATGAGGTGGATTATATGGACGGCGAGCAAGGCTACGAATACGGAGTAACTACCTTGATCGACAATCAAGCAAGAGTGTACAAAGGTGGATCTTGGAACGATAGAATCTACTGGGCTTCGCCGGGAACAAGAAGATGGTTGGATGAAGAGCAAGCGCTCTCAACCCTTGGTTTCCGTTGTGCAATGCACAGAGTGGGAGCACCCTGATCAATACCAAATTGAAGAAATAAAAAAAGGAGTTGAATTTTCAACTCCTTTTTTTTTGGCTCAGGTTCGAAAGTTTGATGGTTTGAAAATTTATAAAGGGTCAATTCCCGTTCCTGTAAACTGTTCCGGTTCCGGCTCCGGTTTGAATGACCCGTTCCCGTTCCCATAATCCGTTCCTGTTCCCGTTCCCGTAATCCGTTCCCGCTAACAGTACGCCTTATAGGCTTCCTTGAGGTGATCGCTGATCATCTCAGCAGACCTTCCTTCAATGTGATGGCGTTCGATGAAATGGACCAATTCTCCATTCTTAAAGATACCTATACTCGGTGACGAGGGTGGATAAGGAAGCAGAAATTCCCTCGCTTTGGAGGTTGCTTCTGCATCTTGACCTGCAAATACGGTGAGCAAATGATCGGGTTTCTTTTCTCCTGTCAAGGAAGAAAGAACTCCGGGTCTTGCGCTTCCTGCAGCACATCCGCATACGCTATTGACCACCAAAAGGGCGGTTCCTTCCATATTTTCAAGAGCAGCATTCACTTCTTGGCTGTCTTTTAATTCTTTGAAGCCGTTGTTACTTAACTCGGCTCTCATTGGGCTTACTAGTTCTTCTGGATACATTTATCAGATTTTATTATTACAAATATGCAACAATATGCTCCTCTATTATGTTTAGTAAGTGCTAATTTTGCAAACTGAAAATCACAAATGGAAACACAAACTATGAATTACAAAGTGAAGGACATTTCACTAGCTAATTGGGGGAGGAAAGAAATTGCTTTGGCCGAAGCAGAAATGCCAGGACTTATGGCCTTGCGTGAAGAGTATGGTGAAAGTAAGCCCCTAGCCGGTGCGCGTATTGCTGGATGCTTACACATGACCATACAAACGGCAGTCTTAATCGAAACTTTAACCGCCTTGGGTGCTGAAGTTACATGGAGTTCATGCAACATATTCTCAACTCAAGATCATGCGGCTTCTGCCATTGCAGAAACAGGAGTTCCTGTTTTCGCGTGGAAGGGCATGAACGAGGAGGAGTTTGACTGGTGTATTGAGCAAACGCTATTCGCTTTCGAAGGAGGAAAGCCCTTGAATATGATATTGGATGATGGAGGAGACCTAACCAATATGGTGTTGGACCGCTATCCTGAATTGGTGAATGATATCAGAGGAATCTCTGAAGAAACTACAACAGGGGTGTTGAGGTTGTATGACAGAACCAAAGCTGGAAAGCTTCCACTGCCTGCCATCAACGTCAATGACTCCGTTACCAAGTCTAAATTTGACAATAAATACGGATGTAAGGAAAGCGCTGTTGACGCAATTAGGCGAGCAACGGATATCATGATCGCAGGTAAAGTTGCGGTTGTTGCAGGATACGGCGATGTTGGTAAGGGAACAGCGGCATCTCTAAGAGGTGCAGGAGCTAGAGTGATCGTAACTGAAATCGATCCTATTTGTGCCCTGCAGGCAGCAATGGATGGTTTTGAAGTAAAAACCATGGACTCGGTTATACCTCGTGCTCAGATAGTGATTACCGCAACAGGAAACAAAGACATCATAACTGATCGTCATTTCAAGATGATGAACGATAAGACCATAGTGTGTAATATCGGTCACTTTGACAATGAGATCGACGTTGCATGGCTGGACAACAATCACGGCGATAGCAAATACACTGTTAAGCCGCAGGTAGATGTCTACAATGTGGACGGCAATGAGATAATCTTATTGGCTGAAGGTAGATTGGTCAACTTGGGTTGTGCCACGGGTCACCCTAGCTTTGTTATGAGTAATTCATTTACCAACCAAGTGCTAGCGCAAATTGAACTTTGGGCAAACCACGAGCAATACGACAATCAAGTATATGTTTTACCTAAACATCTCGATGAGAAAGTAGCTCGCTTGCATTTATCTAAGATTGGTGTTGAGCTAGAAACGCTTACTCCAGACCAAAGCTCATATATTGGTGTGAAAACCGAAGGGCCATATAAGCCGGAGCATTATCGATACTAAAATTCTCTCAGCGAAGCGCTGGTTTTAAAGTAAATAAAAAGGGGAGTCATTTGCGACTCCCTTTTTTTATAGCCATACTACTCTTGTTATTTATAGAATTCTTCTTACACCCGTGCTTCCTTGGCTAAGGAATACTGCGTCGAAATCATCTAATTTTTCAGGGCGTATGCGGTCAAAGCTTATTTGAAATCCATAGGCAGCAATAAGAAAACGAAGGCATGCACCAATGACCTGACCTGAATCCAGAGGAGGCATAACCACCTCATCTCCTTTTAAACACAGAATGTTTGAGCTGAGTTCCTCGATGATATCTCCTTCTGCATTGAGCAGAAAGAGGTGGTCGTGCCGCTGTTCGACTTGGTATTTGGCAGCCAGTACATAAAATGCGCTAGAAAGACTCTTTACCGTAAATACGGGATGTATGGGTTTAGGGTAGTTGTAATATCCTATGCTACCAAAGTCTTCAGGAGCTTTCATTAGGTCTGAGATGAGGTCTAAGTCTGTTGGAATATAAAAGGGACGGTTCTCATTTCTGACCTCAAGGTGGTACTTGAATAAGTTGTTTAAAGGGGCATATCTACCTTCTCCATCTCTATAAAAACTCAAGCGATGAATCTGATCTTGCTCCCTGTTGACCTCGATTTTAGATTCTAGCCAGTCCTCAGTCAATTCTTCACTCAGATCGAACTCATAAATGTCTAGGGCCTCGGTTATCCTTTTGAGGTGATACATTAAAAGGGGAATCTGTCCTTCTTGAGTTCTAATAGACTCAAAAAATCCATCTCCATATAGAAAGGCTCTATTCATGGGCTAAAATTAGTCAATTAGCTCAAAAACGATAATGGGAAAAATCTAAAAAAGAGAATAAATTCTATAATATGGAATAAAGACCAATAATTAGAGTTGTGTCTCAAGTCATACATCTTTTTATAATTTACATTTTAAGTAATTGATATAGAGCATGTTCAGATAACTGCTTGCAGCTTTGGCACGCTGCATTTTGATTTTGGCACCTGGCTTGAATAGTAATAATCAAACGTTCTTTTCAAAATTGAATAAACCAAACACCTGAGCAATCAGGAATATAAACGAAGTTGATAAACTACAGATTACTACTACTACTTAGTACACATTAATCATACGCTTAGTTGATTTATTAACCATTACGTTTTTTACTATTTAACCATTACGTCTTTAGTTACTAACTTTAGAATTGGCCTCCGCAATCTTGTGGGGGCCTTTTCTTTTTTATACAAATGCCGATTCGTGGTCTTCAATGACCAAGGGGTCTGGAGCTTGTCCCTCCGCAAAAGATACAAAATACATGTCTATGGCACCCTTGTGCTTGGCCTCTATTTTACCTCTGTGCTCAAATACAAAGTGTGGATCTTCTTTAATTACATCATAAGTATCTCGAGAGATGTTTACTCTACCAACCATGCCTGTCGACTCCATGCGGGCAGCTGTATTTACAGTATCTCCCCAAATGTCATATTGAAATTTCTTGACTCCAACTATCCCAGCCACTGCAGAGCCAGTGTGGATACCCACTCTCATTTCGAAGGCGATTTTGTTCTCGGCTTCTTTGATCTTCTTGCGATGTGTTATAAAGAGTTGCATTTCCAATGCCGCCAATACCGTGTGCACTACTGACCCACTTTCAGGAACAGGAAGTCCACCGGCAGCCATGTATGCATCTCCGATCGTTTTGATCTTCTCCACATTGTATTTTTCCATAATGCGGTCAAAGGCTTCAAAGCAGGCGTTGATTTCCATGACCAATTCTGTAGCTGATAGCTTTTCTGAGGTTTGGGTAAATTCTTTGAAGTCTGTAAAGAGTATAGTCACTTTATCGTGGTTCTTAGCAGCGGCAAAGCCTTTTTCTTTTAGTTCTTTGGCAATCTCTTCCGGTAGAATGTTCAATAGCAACTCATCAGAACGATCACGCTCCTTGCTGATGATCTTCCTGGATTTTCTGACTACCCTAAGTTGAGCCAGCAACCCTCCAGCGATAATAAAGGCAATCAATCCGCCAATCATGAGATAATTTCGAGTTTTCTTGGATTGAGCTACTTCTTCTCGGTGAGCCAATTCCATTTTTAGCTTTTCTTCTTCTTTTTGAAGGCTATCATTTCTGAAACTGATCTGCTGCATTTGTAGCTCTTTGGCATACTCAAGACTTTTAAGTTTATCGTCGGTTTGATCTGAACTCAACTGGTCTTTGAGCATCATCATCCGTTCCATATAGTCTAGCGCATATTCTTCCTTGTTCTTTTTCTTAAAAGCCAAGTACAGACATTCGCAAGCGTCAAACCACTGCTGGGCCAAGTTCTGTTTTTCTCCAATTTCGTAGCTCTTGTCACAATATTTGATTGCCTCATCGTAGTTTCTTTTTTGATTGTAAACCTTGCCAATATTGGTCTGAGCTATCGCGGTGGCCTTTAGGTCTGAACCGGCTTCGTGGATTTTTAAGCTTTGTTTGAAATACTCCAGCGCTTTGTCATAGTCGCCATTCCGTTTGAATAGGTTACCGATATTATTAAGAGCTATGGCCTTTCCTTCTTGGTCTCCCAAAGCTTCGTACAGGCCAATACTCATAGAGAAATATTCTTGTGCCTTAGAGGCGTCACCCTTTTGGCTATAGGCGGTGCCCATTTGATTATATGATCCGGCCATACCTGTTTCATTTTTGGCCTTTTTATCTATTTCCAAGCTTTTCTCAAAGTATTCCAAGGCATCTTCATGCTTGTTCTGGAGTAGATATATGGCACCAATATTGGAATAGGTGACGGCTAGTCCCTGTTCAAAATTTCCATCGAGCTTGATAGAAAGGCTCTTTTGGTAATATTCCAGCGCTTTGGGATAGTCTCCAAGCAAGTCATACATGATTCCGACATTGTTATAACTGCTCGCAATCTTGCGTTGATCCTTGAGTAAGTTGGCCAAGTCCAGAGCTGCCATATATTGGCTCAAGGCTTTGACGTATTCACTCTGGTAATAGTAACTGCTGCCCATGGTGGTAAGGGCTTCGATCTGAAAATCCAGTTCCTTCTTATCTTCTGCAAACCTCAACAAGGATTCAGCAATTGCTCGCGCAGAGTCTTGGTCTGTCTGTACTAAATTTCTTGAATACTGATTGGCCGCGTGCATGCGGAGACTGTCTTCCAATGAGTTGTTATTCCATTGCTTGTAGAGCTCATCATTGTTTTGAGCAACAGACATCTGGGAAAATCCACAGACTAAAAAAAGTCCAATAAGGGTTAGAAGGGTAGGTCTCATTTCAGGTTCAGTTGCCCAAACATAAGAAAAATCTCTAGATATTGTCGGCTCTTTCATTCGAGGCCGTGGACTTAGATTGGCTAAGCGCTTATCTTTGCAGCTGATTTCTTTCACATGTCTACACCAGAAGTATATATACCCAAGAATAAAGTTAGGATAGTTACGGCAGCTTCTTTATTCGACGGTCATGATGCGGCCATCAATGTAATGAGGAGGATCATTCAAGCAACGGGATGTGAAGTCATTCATTTGGGCCATGACCGAAGCGCAGAAGAAGTGGTGAATACGGCCATACAGGAAGATGCCAATGCCATAGCCATGACCTCTTATCAGGGAGGACATATGGAGTACTTCAAATACATGTACGACCTCTTAAAG
>JAHEKB010000048.1:0-1481 GCA_024638525.1 Bacteroidota bacterium | reverse complement strand
AAAGGCAAAGGGCGCAGACCACATCAAAATATTTGGCGGCGGCGGCGGGACAATATTACCCTCCGAGATAGAAGAACTTCAATCCTATGGCATAGCGCGGATCTACCATCCTGACGACGGACGCCAAATGGGACTTCAGGGAATGATCAATGATTTGGTTTCCAAATCAGATTTTCCCACGGGCTATTCATTAAACGGGGAAATGAGAAGCTTTAAGACCGGGGATAAGATGTCCATTGCCAAAGTGATCTCTGCTGCAGAGAATTTCCCCGAAGAGCACAAAGAGCAATTGGCGCAAATAGAAAAGGAAGCCACTGAAATAAATATTCCTGTGTTAGGAATTACCGGTACGGGAGGAGCAGGTAAATCAAGCTTGGTGGATGAATTGGTGCGCCGATTCTTGATGGACTTTGAAGAAAAGCATATTGCAATTATATCTGTAGATCCGTCCAAGAGAAAAACAGGAGGGGCCTTGCTCGGCGATCGAATCAGGATGAACAGCATACGAAACGACAGGGTTTATATGCGTTCCCTAGCTACAAGGCAGGCAAATCTGGCTTTGTCCAAGCACATAGATACAGCCGTGGATATACTAAAAGTGGCGGGTTACGACTTGATCATATTAGAAACTTCTGGTATCGGACAAAGCGATACAGAGATAACAGATCATTCTGATGCCAGTCTTTATGTGATGACCCCTGAATATGGAGCGGCTACTCAGTTAGAGAAAATCGATATGCTGGATTTTGCCGATGTTATTGCCATCAACAAATTTGACAAAAGAGGTGCTCTTGATGCCTTGCGAGATGTCAAGAAGCAATTCCAGAGAAACCACAAACGCTTTGAAGAGGATGTGGAGACCATGCCGGTCTATGGCACCATTGCATCTCAGTTCAACGATCCGGGCGTGAATGCCCTCTATGCCAGATTGATTGAGACCATCAATAAGCAAGGCAAGAATCAGTTGGATAGCACCGTGAAGGCAGAGCAGGAGTTGAGCGAAAAAATATATATCATCCCTCCAAAAAGAGTTCGATATCTGGCCGAAATTGCAGAGAACAACAGATCTTATGACGACTGGGCCAAAAGGCAAGCGCAGATCGCTCAAAAGCTGTATAGTTTAAGAAAGAGCATGGATACCTTGAAGGAATCCGCTCTGGACGATGCAGACCGATTGATCAAAGGACTGGAAGAAGCTTATCAAAAGACCGCTTTGGACTTTGACCCCAAATTGCAGAAGCTGCTGGACGAATGGGGCGATCTCAAGGCGGCATATGCCGAAGACATCTATACCTATTTGGTCCGCAACAAAGAGATAAAGGTAGAAACCAAATCCATCTCTCTTTCTCACCAAAAGATTCCCAAGGTCTCTTTACCCAAATACGAAGCCTGGGGTGATGTCTTGCAGTGGAACCTGCAAGAGAATGTGCCGGGTAAATTCCCTTATACGGCGGGTATTTATCCTTTTAAGCGACAAGGAG
>JAHEKB010000258.1 GCA_024638525.1 Bacteroidota bacterium | reverse complement strand
GAGAAATATCCCAACGATTTATAATATCCTCACAAAAGTCAGTGTCATACAGGTTTTGATTCTCATAGAGAAGTTGATTGATTTCATCCTGATGGACAATTCTTCTCAAGTATCTCATGAAAAAGCCGGGCATCCAACGATAGACCTTAGGGTTTTTCTCCTCGAAGACCTTGTCAACATCGATGAATTTATCACTCATTTTCAGCGTCCAAAGTTAATACGGAGGAATAATTTGAGGTGGATTAAATGGAAAATAAACCCTTGGCATTCAATCTTTATAATTCTTCAACTCTGTTCTATCAGAGACAGGAGATACAATTTTTGGGTTTGATTTGGAGTATTTGATGAGGATCTTATAGTCTTCGAGCATGATGAATGAGCTATTGGCATCTTTGATACGCTTGGCATACTTCTTTCCCTCCACTTCATAGGTATAAACCAGCTCTCCTTTCATGGCCGCTGTCTTGTCTAAATCTGCTATGGTATATTCAAAATTATTTTGAAGTTGAAATGCCCTCTTGTATTCGTTTAGACCAAATATGCTGGCTGGACCGCTGATCAGAACACATACCAGGGCCCAGGCAATCCATTTTTCGTAATCAAAAGGAATGACACGGTTGAGGGACATGACCCAATATCTTGTGAATACCTGATTGCTTAAGATTATACCCGAACTAACAAATAGCCCAAAGCCCAGTAAACTGTATAAAAGCTCCAATCCATCGTACATGACAAAGTAATGGTGGTAAATCAACTGTAAGCCAGTGAACATAATGGTGAGTAAAAGAAACAGTCTCAGATAAAATGGAAAGTGCTTTAATCCTCTTTCATAACGCTCTTTCTCGCGCATTTTTTCTTGCTCTTCTCTTTGCTGCCTTCTTTTTTGCCAAAAGGGTGAGGCAAACTCCGATTTGTTTTGCAGCCTCTGTATCTCAACCAGGTAGGCTAGTTTGAGATCATGGTCATAGAGGTTTTTTTTATCCTCATTGGTAAGTATTTCCTTTGCTTGATTTAAATATTTACTGATTTCTACAGCATCCTCCGATGGATTAAGATCTGGGTGGAATTCACGGATTTTATCCTTGTAAGCTTTTTTAACAAGGGCTATTCCAGCGTAGTTCTCAATGCCCAGTATTTTGTAATAATTGACCAAAACTTACAAGATAAACTAAAAATGCCATCAATAAATTGGATTGGGCATGCAATTTGTATCAAATTTTTATACCAGCGGTTTCGTTGAATGATTATGCGGATTGTCCTTTTTTACATAACACTGCTCTGTGGTCTCAGTGCATTTTCTCAAAAACTGAGTCCACAAAAAATAGACTTGGGCAAAGTAAAGGACTGGAATAATCCCATATATGTGTTTAATTATCAGAATACAACCACTAATACACAAAGGTTCTTGCCCATTTACTATCAGGAGAATTTGGAAATCATAGTAGGCAAGATGGAGCTTGAAGCCTTTGAGTATACCCAAATACAAGTTCGCTTTTTTACTGATCAATTTGGGCGCTTTGTGGAGAATATACCCCTTTATCTCAGCACGCTGCAAGAGCCCATAGTTTTGACCATATCTGCGAACATTAGGTCTTTTCATCCAGATGCCTTGGTGTTCTGCCCCAAAATGGAAGGAGAAAGCACCACTCAGTCCTCTTTTGAGCAGGTGGTAGCGGTAAGGGATGCAGATTCTAAACGTCCATTGACCCATTATGACATAAGCCTATACTCTAGCACTGTGACGATTGACAAGAGCGATCTTGAGCAAAGCGCAATTCGCTTTAGCTTGTCCAAGCCCGATTTGTTCAGCATTGAAGTAGACAAGCAAGAGTATGAATTGGAAACCAGCTATGTATACATCCATCGCCATACGGACACCCTTTGGATTGAATTGAAAAAATTGGCTGTAGCAATGGAGCCTAGTACTGATCCTCCTCTTATTGATTATCCTACAATAGAGAAACCGGATTCTATTTTACCTGATACCTCAGAAGAAAATCATCTTTTGCTGCAGCAAGAGAATGACGACAGCCTTCTTACAAATGAGCTGCCGACTGATACTGCAGAATTTACTGCAGATGGAAGCTTGAATTCCAACTTGTTCAGAATCAACCACATTGTATTTGTGATTGATGTTTCTGCCAGTATGGACAAAGAGGAAAAGCTACCCCTATTAAAGTACAGCATGATACAATTGTTGAACGTGATGCGTCCTGAAGACAGAATTAGCATCATCACTTATTCATCTTCAGTGGAGATTATAGCAGAAGCTGTCACTTTGGCCAATAAGGATCAATTGATTCAAAGAATATTGGGCTTAGAAGCCAAAGGTCAATCCTATGGAGCCGAGGCCCTGGACAAAGCCTTTGCCGTTGCTAAGACAAACTTTATAGTTGGGGGTAATAATGAAGTGATACTGGCTTCTGATGGGATTTTCAACTCTCCCGGTTTGAGTAAGAGAAGATTATACCGCAAAGTTTGGTTTAAGAACAAATTCAATGAACTGAGGGTGAGTACCATTGGCTTTGGTAAGTCTCCTTATGCGCTCGATTTTATGAATAAGTTGGCTAAAAATGGCCAGGGCAATTATTTGAGAATCCCCAACCAGATGACAGCACGCGAAGTGCTTGTGGTAAACATGATGGAACATTCAAGAAAGTAAAGAGGCAATAGTGTCGGCATGGCTTTTTTGTGCAATTTTGTTCAATGCAGTACAAGGAACCTATGTTGCGCGATGGCGCTCTTGATGATAGAATTATTTGGGTAACGGGTGGAGGATCTGGTTTGGGTAGATCTATGGCGGAGTACTTTGTCTCACTAGGTGCAAAAGTGGCCATTTCCGGTAGGCGAGAGGACGTTCTATTCAAGGCTCGCGATGAGATTTCTACCAAAGATGTTCTCGCGGTTCCATGCGATGTGCGCCACTACGATCAAGTGGAAGCAGCTAGACAAGAAATTACAGACAAATGGGGAAAACTGGATGGCTTAGTGAATAATGCCGCAGGC
>JAHEKB010000257.1 GCA_024638525.1 Bacteroidota bacterium | reverse complement strand
TTAAAGCCCTGGATGAACCCTACGGTGGAGGCTTGCCCTCTTGGTTTGTTTACCAGCAGATGGAAGGCAAAATAAAAGTGGCACATTCGGGTACAGGCGGTGATGAATTGTTTGGCAATTATGGGAAAGATGCTGCATTTAGATCAAACTTAAAAATACACGCAGCCAGAGTTCTTAAATCTTTAATTTCAGGTAAATTTAGAAAGGCGGCCTATCTTTTAAGGCACAAAAAGGCTAGCAGCATGCGCATGTTCTTTAGGGAATATGAGAAGAAAAAGCTGCTATTTTCTTCCTCTTTAAATTGGAAAGACGTTGAAGAAACCGAAGAACATATAGAGGCTTACTTTAAGAAAAATCCAAACAGTAATTCAGCAGATGTCATTGCAAAATTTGATATAGAAAACCAATTGCCCGAGGAGTTTCTAATGATGACAGACAGGTTTTCAATGGCTCACAGCATTGAAGCACGGGTGCCGTTTTTGGATCACAAATTGGTTGAACGTTCATTTGAAATTCCTTCTGAACAACGGATTGGTAAAGCCGTTCCTAAGCAGTTTTTAATCGATACGGTTAAAGATGTGCTAGAAGAAGAAGTATATTTAAAAAAGAAGAAGGGTTTTGTTTTACCACTAAAAGAATGGACCAGGAATCAGCTTAAAGAGGATATTCTGCGGGTTTCCAGTCCTTCTTATTTGACAAAGCAGGCATTATTTAATCCAAATTTCTACGAACTCTTCTTAAAGGCTCATATGAACAAAGAATCCAATCTAACAGAAAGTGTTTGGACCTTTTATATGTTTCAATTATGGTATGAGGAATGCCATTTGATGGAAGCAAACTAAAATGAAGATCGTACACCTCTGTACCTCTGATGATAAGGGTGGGGCAGCCATCTCTGCTCACCGATTGCACCGCAATCTGCTTCAAAAGAATGTAGAATCAAGGTTTTATGTACGCAATAAGTTTAGTAAAGATGATAAAACTCAAGCTATTGCAATAGCTTCTCAAGGGTTAATGTTCAAATTAAAACGATGGATATTTGCTAATAAAGGGCAGTACTTTAGAAAGTTAGACAGTCCGCATATAGCCTTTGCAACGAATTTCACTTCTGTTGATTCTAAGGCCATTAGCAACATAGAATCTGGCGATATATTACATATCAACTGGATAAATAATTACTTGAGTTTTTCAGATTTAAATCAGTTAGCAGATCGATATAAGGCATTAGTTTGGAGGCCATCGGATATGAACCCCATGACCGGGGGTTGCATGCTCAGTAACGGCTGTGAGCGCTTTCAGAATTCTTGTGGCCATTGCCCTGCTATCAAAAGTGAAGGTGCATACGATCAATCTTGGATTGAAATGAAGCGCAAAAAGTGGGAATTGCGCAGGATGAAAAAACGAAAGCTCATAATGGTAGCGCAAAGTGAATGGATGAAAAACAACATTGAACGAAGCGCCTTATTTGCCAGTACCCCAGTAGTGAAAATTAACAATGGTATTGACGAAAAACATTTTTCATTAGGGGATAGAATGGATGCCAGAAAAGTGCTGGGAATTGGTGCAGATGAATTGGTGATTATCGCAGTTGCTCAAAGTTTAAAGAATAAATTAAAGGGCTTTGATCTCTTGCACCGCATTATTGATCAATTAAAAGACAGAATAAAATGTTCTGTTATCAGCATTGGCTCTGGCGAGTTAAAAATTCCAGGAGTAAAAGAGTACCACTTCGACTACATTGAGCAAAAGCACATGCCAGATTACTACAGAGCTTCAAATGTTTTTGTTACCACTTCGAGAATGGAAAATTTTCCAAACAATGTATTAGAAGCTTCTGCTTGCGGTATCCCCAGTGTTGGTTTTGATGTTGGAGGCGTAAGTGAAATTATCGATAATCAAAAAACGGGTTATACTATTCAGCCATATGAAGTACATGAGTTTACTCAGCGGTTATATGAGCTTTTAATCAATGAGGAATTAGCAAAAACTCTAGGCTTATCAGCTAGAAGAAGGATTGAAAACAATTTTACCATAGCAATTCAAACCAATAAATACATAGATCTCTACAAAGAGTTGCTGGCTTCATGAAACCCATAATATCAATAGTGACGGTTAACCTTAACAATGCTGATTTTTTAGTGCAGACTATAGAAAGTGTTGCAGCACAGGATTATCCATTTAAGGAATATATTGTGGTAGATGGATTATCTACTGATGGCAGTATGGATATCATTAGGGAAAGCTCAGCTATCAATCAATTTATAAGTGAGAAAGACAGTGGTATATATGATGCTATGAATAAAGGCTTAAAGCATTGTACGGCCGATAGCGATTTGGTGATTTTTATGAATGCAGGCGACCGATTTACTACGGACAGTATTTTGGCTGAAGTTGCAGCGCATTATAGACAGGACGACCAGCATTTATATGGCGATATTATCAAAGGACAAGAGTACTGGCCAAGTCCCAAAAAAGTAAACAAAATGACCTTGTCTTCAGACATGGTCTGTCATCAAGCCATATTCTTTAATACCCATTTACATCGGACTGTCCAATACGACACCAATTACCGATTATGTTCGGATTATAAGGCCATTTTGAGTATGCTAGATCAGGGTCAAAAATTTAGAAGAATACCGGTCACAGTTGCAAATTTTGACGACAGCGGTTTAAGCAGTTTACACCGCCGAAAGTTGAAGGAAGAGAAAGCTCATATTCGCCAATCTTTTCCCCAAGTTCAATGGATGCACAAAATCAAAAAATTGCTTAGAAAAATAAGATGAGGGAGGGGCTATTTAGCGTAATAATGCCCACATTTAATAGAGCGGAATTGCTACCTCGCGCTATGGACAGTGTGTTTAAACAAGACTATAGGCCTATTCAACTTGTAGTAGTTGATGATGGATCTTCAGATGATACAACTGCCGTTGTAGAATCATGGAAAAATAAAAATGCAGCGGACGGATTTGAGCTAATTTATCACAAACAAGAAAACGCAGGAGCCGGTGCAGCTA
>JAHEKB010000047.1 GCA_024638525.1 Bacteroidota bacterium | reverse complement strand
TGACTTTTTCTCCTCGAAAATGCTCAAAGACGTATTCTACGGCTTTATAAGCGTTATCAGAAAAATCCGTTGGAATTAATACTCTGAACATTTCAATTACTCAATCCTCGACTCTCCCTTGAAAGATTTACTTGTTCCCTTAAGGTATAACTATCCGTTGCTGTAGTCTCGATCCAGGTCATATTCATTTTTCTAAAGACCTGGATGTGGAGGCCCAATCGCTCTTTAAATAAATCCTCAACTTGGTTAACTGTCATTTGTTCATCTATGGACAATTGAAGTTCAGGTATCGAGGCATTGAGTTCTGAGAGACTCAACTCCTCATTAACCATGTCTTTTTTAGGTGACCCCTCTTCGTGTTCATGTGAATGACGAAAAAATTCAATTTTCATCCCGTCAAACGAATCCATGAATGCATCTCTCAACTCCTTGGTTGTGGATTTGCCGTTTACCTTTAAATTCATATTACAATACCTTAGTTAAGAATACTTTAAATTCATCTTTTAATTCTGAGAAAAGCTTGTCAAATGAATCCATTTGATCCAATAATTTCATATTTTCTTTCGCCTTTCTGCGGTCAGTTGCAACATTATTGGCTTGAGCAATGGCAGCAATTTTTTCTTCCTCCGCGTGAATGGAATGCTTAAGTTGATCTATTACCTCATTATGCCTGATAAATTGATTCTGAAAATGCTCCACTTGCGCCAATACTTCAGTTTTAGTGTTAGCCATAACAATTTCTGAAAGGCGGTTCTTAAAGGAACTAATCTCGTCTCTCGCAAAGTCCAATGCCTTTTCCCAATCGTTGTGTTCTCTGTGTAATTCGCTCAAATACTTTTTTGTTTCGTCCATGCTTATCTAGTTAAATATAAGTGAGGGTATATGACTATCTCCCAGCACTTGTTTGATTGTACTTTTATGAAATAAATTTTCTATGAAGTTTCTCTGATGCCTCTTTAATGCAAGTAGGTCGATCTTGTTTTCGTCCACATAGCGACATATTGCATCGCCAATTAAATGAGATTCAATTTCAATTATCCTCATATCCCCCTCTTCCCATTTTAACTCGGGATCATACGAAGGTTCATCTTCTTTCTCTATGGTCACTATATCGATTTTTGGAGTAAAGAAGTGACATAATGAGCGCAGCTCATCCAATTCCTGTTCTAGAGATTCCTTATTGTCATTACCTACAACAATTCGGTCGATGGGTTTAAATTTACATTCTGAAGGTACCACCAAGACAGGTACTTTACTCCGTTTAACAGTTTCATAACTCACGCTGCCCAGAAAGCGGTTGATCATATTGCTGCCTCCTGTCGTTCCCATGCAAATCATCCGTGATTCTTCCTTTTCAGCTAATTCACAAATCACTTCAGCGGCAAAACCAAAAGCCGATTTGTACTCGTAAATGCATTCATACTTGCTAGATAGCTCCTGGCACAATTCTTTCAATTTGCGGTTGGCTCCCTCACTCTGAACTTCCATCATGTCATTCATTACGTTAGCAGGGCTGTAAACGTCAACCGCAGGAACATGCATTACGTGAATCACTAAAATCTTAGCATTGAGGTATTCTGCAAAATGAGATGCATAATGAACAGCATTATTGGCGGTCTTAGAAAAGTCTGTCGGGCAAATAATCAAATCCATTGCGATTTATTTTATTCGAAGTAAAATAATATATCCTGCTCTAGGTCTGCGTTAAATCATAGACCTACATGATTTCAATTATCTGTTCGAAAATCGTCCAAGTGATCTAAGAAGAACTGCTGGCAATCTTCACATTCTAAAATTTTATAATATGACCATAAATCCACCCGTTTCATGGTCTCTGAACAGTATGGACAATGTGAAGAATCTACGCACCATTCAAAATAATGCTCTTCACAAATGTAAATGGAATCGGTAGCGAGGTCTGCGGAATCAGGGGGTGTCAATTCTGGAATAATAAAAGCATTCGCTTTTACATTTTTAGCTGAGAAGGAGATGGCTATACAAAAGAGACATAGTCCAAGGCAGATTAACTTATTTCTTCCTGCCATAACCCAATTCCATTTGCGACAAAATGAAGATCGTCAAAGCCATACGTTCCTAACAATCTGACCATGCTTTTGCAGCGTGTGCCATTCTTACAATACAGTAGAACTGGCGTGCTTCTATCAACACCTTCAAAAAAGCTCACTACATTTTGATGGACAAAATCCAAGTGAACAGCTCCGTTCAAATGAGCAAGATCAAATTCCGAGCGCCCACGCAAATCAACAATCAAGGGCTGACGGTTTTGTAGAAAATCTTGAAGTTCCGAAATGCTGAATATCTGCTTTGCTTCCAATTTAACTGCGAAGATGAGCCATGCAAACAGCTCAAGAGCTATGAAAACTCATTAAGCAACATGATTCTGCTCATAATCAATAGGGCATTCTCCCAAGCTTTTCGGGATTGATCAGGTGAATTTCACTGCCGTTTACTTCAATGAGTCCATCTGATTTGAATTCGGACAGCATTCTAATTGCTGTTTCTATAGATGTGCCCGCCATAGATGCAATGGTCTCTCGTGAAACTTTCATTCTAAATGGCTCATCGGTACTGTATTTATCCCTTAAATCCAGAAGGGCCGTAGCAATTCGCTTGCGAACCGACTCATATGCGAGGTCCAATATTTTATGTTCCTTGATCAACAAGTTATTGGTCATGAGTTTCAAAAATTTGGAAGAGATTTCAGAGTTTTCCATGACCAGCTCTCTGAAGTTTTCCGAAGGAATCAGCCATATTTCAGAATTTTCCAGGCACTCCGCTGAATTTGAGTGTTCTTGATTCTGCAATGCGGACCAATACCCAAAGAAATCACCGGGCTTGCACAGGTCAATAACCGCTTCTTTGCCATCGTTATTCATCTTGGTAACTTTGACCTTACCGCTGTTCAAATAATAAATGTTCAATGCGGAGTCTCCATCTCTAAAAATGATGTCTTTGGCAGAATAGTGCTTGATGCTTTTGTTCGCAAAAAGCTGCTCAAAAGATGCGTGGTCCGTTTGTCGATGTCCTCCGATCTGTTGATGTTTTCTCAAGCGATTATCTACAGTAGTTAGAAGATCGGATTCGTCAAAAGGTTTAGTGATATAATCATCAGCTCCCAAGTTCATCCCTCTTCTCACGTCGCTCTTTTCCGCTTTGGCTGTGAGAAAAATGAAGGGTGTGCTTAAGGTCTCTTCTCTTTTTGAAAGTATATGTAGAACACCATATCCGTCCAATTCGGGCATCATGATATCACAAAGAATCAGATCGGGTTGTTGTTCGACGGCTTTCTCAACCCCTATCTTACCATTCTCCGCATCAATAGTGGTATAGCCTGCTAGATCAAGTATTTCACATATGTTCTCTCTTATATCGAGATTGTCTTCAATAACTAGTATTGTGCTCATGTTTTCAAACGTATACTAAAAGTGCTCCCTTTATTTAGTTCACTGTCAAATGTAAGTTCGGCATTCATCAATTGTACATATCTCTTTACAATATTAAGACCAAGTCCTGTACCTTGAATATTTATTGCATTACTGGCTCTAAAGAATCTACTGAACAATTGCTCTTGATCTTCCTTAGAAATCCCAATTCCTTTATCAATTACAGCAATGGATATCCCTTCATTGTCTTCACTGGTTCTCACTTTTATAACTCCTTCTGACATTGAATACTTGAAGGCGTTGGATATGAGGTTGTTAAGTATGTTTCTCAACAAGAAGGGGTCGAAGCTCAAAAACTCAGTGTTGTGATTAACTTCAAATTCCACCACTTGTTTATCCTTTTTTAATGGACTGGTCTCTTCAATAATATCATTTAAAAAATCCAGCAGCTGAAGCTCTTGGGGATTGTTCTTAATCAAACCCCCTTCAATTTTCTCTAAGGATAAAAAGTCATTCAGAATGATATTCAAATTTTTGACATTGCTATATATCTTATCAATATGGCGTTCTCGTTGATCTTGTTGTTCTAATTCAGTATATCGCTTAATCAATGAAGCTGAACTCTGAATACTACTCAATGGCGTCCTGAACTCGTGAGAAGCCATGGAAACGAAACTTGATTTTAACTCGTTCAGTTGCTTCTCTTTTATCAAGGCATTGTAAATCTCTTCTTCCGCTTGTTTTTCTTTGGTAATATTGATGTCTACCTGTAGGATTTTGTCAATATCGCCATGCTCATTGGGGAGAGGGACAGACCTCCCTAAATAAACCTTTTCTCCCGAATGTATTTCAAAATCCCTGTGTCCTCCTTTAAGCACTTCTTCGAGATGCCCCTTGACCTCTGAACGTACTTCTTCTGGCAATAATTGTATGTAATTTTCGTCCAATAGCCGTTCTGAACCCACACCCCACTCGCTCAGTTCGGTTCCTTCCATGAAGAGAATATTAAACTGTCTGTCAAGTACTCCTATGGTCCCATTTGGAAAGTTTTGAGCTATGGCTTCGTACAACTTTTGGCTACTCAACAGCTCCTTTTGAGCGCTCTCCCTCAACTTAATCTCCGTCTCTAGCTTGACTGTTCTTTCCTTGACCTTTCCCTCTAACTTATGGGCATACTCGTTGAGCTTTTCCTTAATCCGATACTCTTCCGACAAATCGTGAATGATCCCGGTATAGTAAGGTGTACCATCCACTTCAAATTCGCTAACGGCTAACCTGATTGGAAAAATTGTACCATCCTTACATTTGGCTTCTACTTCTCTTCCAATACCGATGATTTTTGCCTCCCCTGTGTGTTGATAGTTGGACAAATAAGAGTCGTGAGCCTCTCTATGAGGACTATCCATGAGGATGGAAATGTTGTGTCCAATCAATTCATCTCTAGAATAGCCCATTAGATCTAGCATTGCTTGATTCACGTCTTGCACTATCCCTCTTTGGTCAATGATAGCAATGCCGTCTATGGATGTAGCAAAAAGTGATTGATATATTTTAGATTCTTTGAGGGTGCTAGCCATATTCTTTGACGTCAAAGATAGAAGGGTCCTAAATAAATCTGAGCAACAAAGGGGTCATTTCGTCAAATTAAAGAAATTTGAGCAATGATCGGAGTAGAAGAAGCGAAGCAGATATGTAAAGAACAGGCATCAACACTTGGAACAGAAGAAGTTCTGGTTTCCAATGCCTTGAATAGAATTCTTGCCGTTGATCTATACAGCCCATTCTCGCTGCCGTCCTTTAGACAATCTGCCATGGACGGCTATGCCGTTAAGCTCGACATTGAAAACAACGAGTATACAGTTTTAGGAGAATCAAGTGCGGGTAACCCTCTGGAACAAGAGCTTGAAAAAGGACAAGCGATTAGAATATTTACTGGGGCGGCGGTTCCAGATTCTGCTGACACCGTTATCATGCAAGAATGGGTTCAGCCAATTCCCAATTCTGACCGCATTCAAGTATTGGCTTCAGAAAAGGTTTCTCTGGATCAAAACATTAGACCCATAGGCGAACAATTGAAAGAAGGAGAGTTAGCTCTGCCTTCTGGATTAAAGTTGAATGGTGCGGCTTTGGGATTGCTTCAATCCTTTGGCATGAGGAAAGTTGTGGTTGCTAGACAAGCTGTAATCAAGCTGTTAATTACAGGTGATGAGCTAGTAGATCCAGGAGATGAATTGCAATACGGTCAGATCTATGAGAGTAATGGAATCAGTATTGCAAACGCACTCAAAGCGGCCGGTTATTCTGTGCACTCCCAAAAAAGAGTTAAAGATGATTTAGATGAAACTAAGGCGGCGATCAAGGAGGCCTTGGAAAATGCTGATTTAATCTTGAGTTCAGGTGGAATTTCTGTTGGAGACCACGACCATTTGGAGGAGGCTCTGGCTGCTATGAAAGTCAATCCCCACTTTTATAAAGTGAAACAAAAACCGGGGAAGCCACTCTATTTTGGGACAAAAGGAAACACAAGTGTCTTTGCACTGCCCGGCAATCCGGCCTCAGCTTTGAGCTGTGTATATCAATATGTGATACCTCATTTGAACCAAAGATCCGGTCTAGGGGAAGATGAGTGGTCAAATCTTCGAATACCCCTGGCACACGATTACTTCAAAAAAGGGGATAGAGCCGTTTTTCTCAAAGCCCGACTCGAAAAAAATAAAATTCACATTCTGGATGGTCAAGCCTCTTCGATGCTACAAAGTTTTGCCTTGGCGAATTGCATGGTCTACCTTGACGAAAGTCAGAATCAAATGAAAGAAGGAGAGCTCGTAGCAGTAAATAGAATAGCATGAATCCTATGTTCCTGTTTCTCACAGACCTCTCTTTTTTGGCAAGAGATCAATTGATTTTTTTTCTCATTCTTCTACCCCTTGTTGCAATGCTCTATTCCAGTGTTGGACACGGAGGGGCCAGTGGCTATTTGGCTTTAATGGCTCTTTTTGGTTTCCCAGCCTTGATGATGAAACCGACAGCTCTTTTACTCAATGTATTTGTTGCCGGTATTTCTGCATTCTACTTCTATAGAAATGGTCACTTGAGGATCAAATTGTTTGTGGCATTTGCCCTCACTTCTATCCCGGCCTCTTTCATTGGTGGATATATCAATGTTGATCCTGGGCTATATAAAAAAATCCTTGGAGTGCTTCTGGTGTTTGCCGTTGTCAAAATGCTGATGAAGCCTAGATCAAGCATAAGGAATTCCTCAGAACACCATCTAGTATTGGCTTTACTCATTGGAGCGGTTATTGGTTTTTTTTCAGGTTTAATAGGAATAGGGGGTGGAATTATTCTCAGCCCAATTCTTCTATTATTAGGCTGGGCTAATGTTAAAGAGACCGCAGCGGTATCTGCCTTGTTTATTTGGGTGAATTCCCTAGCGGGAATGACAGGTTTATATCTTTCTGGAATGGAATGGCATCTCAATTACTTTGTTCTAGCACTCATTGCATTTGGCGGAGGACTCATTGGGGCTCGAATTGGCAGTAGCCCAAAGATTGCACATTCAAAGCTCAAAATACTATTGGCTGCTGTTCTTACATTGGCTAGTATTAAATTGCTTACTTTATAATGGAGCTCTGTGGTATAATATTATCGGGTGGTAAATCCAGCAGAATGGGCATGGAAAAGGGACTGATGCAATTTGAAAACAAGCCCTTAATTCAGTATTCCTTGGACTTGGCTAAGCAGTTTTGCAAAGAAATAATTTTGGTTGCCAACTCTGATGATTATCAAAAGTTTAACGCAAGACTAATCAGTGACCTGGTTGAGAACAAAGGGCCGCTTGGTGGGCTTTATACTGGAATAAGTTATTCTGCTGCAAAGTCATTTCTTCTCCTGCCCTGTGACATGCCGCACTTAAGCTCAAGGGTCATTGATAAAATAATCTCAAACCACAAAGCAGAGATAAGCATTGCTAGACAAGACAACAGGAATCATCCACTCATTGGAATCTATGAGCAATCTATTCTTGCTAAGATAAGGAGCTGTTTGAACAGCGATAATTTAGCTATGATGTCTATGATAGAAAAATGTGATCATAACATTATTGAGTTTGACCAGAGCTTTGCAAAGGACTTTAAAAACTACAACAGCCGTGAAGATTTTAAGAATTAGCCTACTCCTGTTAATACTGCCTTGGATGGCTTGCAAGCAAAAAGTTGAAGACCATAGCCTTGCAAAAAACGCCTTCGCTCAAGCCTCTATTGTCGTATTGGGGACCACGCAAGACGCCGGATCTCCTCAAATCGGCTGCAACAAAGCTTGCTGCTCTGACATCAATGAAAACCGTATGGTCGCTAGCTTGGGATTAATTGATCCCAAAGACCACAGCACTTTTGTAATAGATGCAACTCCTGACTTCGTTCATCAGACAAGGCTTCTAAAAGACTACTGTAGTTTTCCCAACTTTGGTATACCGGATGCTATCTTTTTAACTCATGCACACATTGGTCATTATACCGGTTTGATGTATCTGGGTAAAGAAGCTCTTGCTGCTGATTCGCTGAAGGTATTTTGCATGCCGAGAATGCAACAATTCCTTAACAATAACGGGCCTTGGGACATCATGGTAAAGGAAGGAATGATTCACCCTTTACCACAGATAAACAAAAAATTTCTCCCGATAAGCGAATCCATCAGTATAGCCCCAATCACAGTTCCACACCGAGATGAGTACTCAGAGACCGTTGGATACTTGGTAAAAGGCCCAAACAAATTGGCTTTATACATACCGGATATTGATAAATGGTCCGTTTGGGATGAAAGTATTCTAGCTTGGATACATCAAGTGGACTACGCCATTCTGGACGCTACTTTCTTCAACGGTTCTGAATTACCCAACAGAGATATATCAGCGGTTCCGCATCCCTTTGTGGTCGAATCTATGGAGCTCTTTAAACAGCTCGATCCCAAAGATCGCGAAAAGGTAATATTCACTCATTTTAATCATACCAATCCATTGCTCGATAATACAAGTCTTGAAAGCAAACAGGTCACTGATGCAGGATTCAGGCTTGCTGAACTTGGAATGGTTCTGCCCCTTTAGTATCTTTATTGCCGTGAGGATACTTTTCGCATTCATTCTCGTTGTATTTCAGCAACTGTTGCTGATTGGATTTGGGATCATGGCCTATAGTCAAGGACTCTTGTGGTTGGCCTTATTGATCTGGTTGCTTTGCATACCAATGGTCTATGTCAATAAATGGACCATAGACTTTGTTATGAAACACGGTTTGTTAAACTTTTGGACCATGAATGCTGATACCTCCGAGCTGGATGTTCCAAAAGGAAAAAGGTGGTATGATGAAAACCCGGATAAGCAGTAAGTTAGAGATTATTACTGATATATCGCAGCAATTATATTTCACACAAGAAGAAGTCGGAAAGTGGGCAATACTGGGTTCGAACCAGTGACCTCAGCCCTGTCAAGGCTGCGCTCTAAACCAACTGAGCTAATTGCCCTAAGAATTTCAGTGGCCCATGCGGGCTTGAACCACAAAAGTACAAAATATGATAATCTTTTTGTCGCTTGATTACCAATATTTTACGCCTCGATTTTTTGGGCATATGAGCACTCGCTGGGCATTGCCAGAAACGGCTTGTTCCACTTCATGACCGATCCTTATGAAGCAGCCATATTGTTAAACTAGGGCTTGGTCTTATACTACGATTTTTGTGATGGCCTTTGGTCGAGTAGATGCAGGAATGACGTACAAGATCAATAAGCTACTAATGGCACAAAACATGCACCAAACGGAAAGCAATGCATGGCTGAAGAGAATTTGGGCCGTGATAAATAATATCAATGTCGACACTCCTAATATCCAAACCCGTTTTGTGGTAGATATGAGCTCGGGAACTATAGTACAACAGAGATAGATTATACTCATTATGTTAACTACAGATTTATCGACTGGAAATTTGTAGGAAATACTGTGAGCCGATATCTGAGGATCGACACCTATAAAAATCAAGGCGTATGCCAATAAACCAGATAGGATAACACCTATGGCAAGAAGTACGCGCATGGCTTTCAATCTTTGAATATTTTCCTCGAGTTTGTATATAGAAAGCGGTATGTAAAAAGGCCAAATAATCCATGCAAAGAACACAAAGCCAAAGCTGGCAATATCCAGGTAGCGTATGAATTGCTCGTTTTCAAGTGCTAGCCAAACAAAGCCTTCTGAAAACTGCTGAAGCGAAAATAATATGGGCACGAGACCCAAATACCGGAATGAAGTCTTTTTTGAACGTGCAACCGTTAATGTGCCTGCAGTAACCAAAGCGGCTGATGACACAAAACTAGCTGTAGCGGAGAAACACATTTTTTATTGACTCAAATATTGCTGTTTGACAAAAAAGAACTCTTGCACCAGCCAAGCTTTTTCAAAGCTGAAATTCCCATCCTTAAATTGAAAGTAGCGTGCTGCATCTCATTTCGACCTATTATGTCCTAGTCAATATTCATCTTTGTTTCATACTGTGGATTTTATACAAATAGGAGGCTGTTTTAGATTCAATTATTTAGTAATAATATACAATGTTCAACTTTAACATGATGATAATCAAATAAATAAGCAACGCTTGTATAGTAAAGATAGACTATTACCTGTAAGCTGTATTAATTCTATTGGTTAACAACTGATCGAAACAAAAAGCCCTCACAAGAGTGAAGGATTTTGAAATCCAGTGGTCCGTCAGCTGACGGATCGAACCAGGGACCACCCGGTTATGAGGGTGCGCAATCGCTTTTGTAAATTTTTTATTGTCTGATAGTTAACAAATTGAAAAAGTACATGTTGCACAATTTTGTGTCCTTTTGGGACATAGTGGGACACTAAAACCGGTCTGGCTTGCAAGATTTTGGGTTCGATGGTTTAAGAATCCTGAGTTGAATTAGGAGATAAGATCGACTTCCTACAATCTTTCAAGAAGTGGCAGTAAATCACCATCAGGTCAAACCCTATTATAAAACCAGTTGCAATCTGCTAAATTTTTATCCTGCAGCAGTTAATGTGACAGTACCGATTCTTGAAAATTTAGGTTGAAGTATTGATTATGATATAACCTTGTGCTAAGATCAAGAACATATGTCTAAAACAATTTTAGTAACCGGGGCTGGAACAGGTATTGGAAAGGGTACGGCAATTGCCTTGGCGAAAAGAGGTCATTATGTGATAGCAACAACAGAGACCGAATTGCAAGCTGATGAGCTCATAAAAGACCCAGTTGTATCATCACTGAGTATGGATATAATTAAATTGGATGTAAAGCTGGAACAAGATCGCAATAAAATTACTTTCTATGACTTAGATGTGTTAATAAACAACGCAGGGATAGGAGAGTCGGGCTCCTTGGCTGAAATTGACCTGGACAAAGTGAGAAATAATTTTGAAGTAAATGTTTTTAGTGCGTTTGAACTCTCTCAGCTAGCATTGAAACAAATGATGGCCAAAAACAAGGGAACTATTGTGTTTGTGAGTTCCCTTGCCGGAAGAATAACCATGCCATTCTTGGCACCTTATACCATGACAAAGTTTGCACTTTCCAGCGGTGCTGAGACATTGAGAGGAGAAGTACATCGAGTAAGAAAAAATGTACATATATGCATAATAGAACCCGGTGGGTATCATACGGGCTTCAATCAGGTCATCGTATCCAAGAAATATGCGTGGATGGATGAGCAGTCCTATTTCAATGATCTAATCGAAAAAATAAAAAGAGAGGAGACAAGAGTATTCAAGTTTACCGAAGCTAGAGCAATCGACAGCATAGTAAGAAAAATTGTAAGAGCAAGTGAGTCACGCAGACCGAGGTTGCGCTATTCTGCTCCATGGTGGCAGGCTTTTGGGGTCCATGTTTTAAGAATGTTCGGAAAATAAGGAAAGTGCGGCTTCTGTTCGCACAAGGAAAAAGCCTCCGCTGTATTAAACATATAATGTGGTAGAGGGATGCAGATTTATATCGAACTTTTGAATAGCGCTACTTGTAATTCTTATAAATTTCATAGAGAATGACCAATATCACATAAGATTTTTTGGTTGGCCTATGTAGATGTGGCGAACTTCGCAATGTGAGAGGGTTTCAATGCCTTGTCATCGTTTTTTAACCACATTAAATTAGTTATTATGAAAGATTTATTAAAATATTTTGTCTTTGTAATACTTGGTTTTTATCTAATTACCGCTACGATCTCATGTAAAGACAAAACTGAACCAGACCCCGAACCTGAAGTATTTAAGAATGAAATGATTGTAGATGGGGTTAAACACAATCTCGGTCATGGTGAGATTCTTAGGCTTGAGGCATATTCTTCCGACGTTTATTTTGCTCCAGTGTATATCGTTACCGATGATTACCAGCTAACAGACAATTCTATTTCCGGAATTGGTCATGCCATGGAGATGACTATAGTAACGAATCGTTCAGATTATATTGCACCAGGAACTTACACGTTTAAGGACGACATTTATACAAACCCTGTTCTGGTTCCGAATACCTTTATTTCAGGCGTGTTTATGGATTGGAACTTTGCGAATTTTGAGGTTTCTGGATTCTATGAAGGGAAAAGCGGGTCTTTGACTGTAGAGTATCAGAATGGCATATATACCTTCACAGTTGATTTAATTGCAGATTTGT
>JAHEKB010000256.1 GCA_024638525.1 Bacteroidota bacterium | reverse complement strand
CCGCTAGTTGCCATTGCGCCTGAATCCAGATCGATCACCTTGTATATAGATTGAAGGCCGCTTCCAATTCGAGGTTGGTTCACACCGAGTTTCCAGGACTCACCTTCCGGATTTCTGCCCTTAACCCTTAGTTCTCCACCTATTTCTGCCATATATGCTATAGCTCCTTTACTTTCAATAAATGCAGCCAAAACATCTACTGCATAGCCTTTGGCAATTGCATTGAAATTGTATAGAGATAAGCTGTCTGACAAAAAAGCTTTAGTCCAATCATTGATAGTCTCAACAGTAAAACCCCTATGGTCAATGGCCCAATTTCTCAGGCTGTCATCGAGCGGCTGTTCAAGGCGTTTGACAGAATCCCATAGGTGAAAAAGAAGGCCTGCACTTGGATCAAATGCACCATTGCTGCGCTGATACCACTTGATAGATTTACGCATCATGGTTCCTAGCAAAGCGGTATCCGAATGTCGATACTTACTGGTCAGATTATTCCCAATCCATGGCCAATCTCGCCTGTTCAATGCACTGATGTAACTGTCTTCTTGATATGTTGACAGAGCGTGATTAAACCACTCAAACAGTGAATCTAATTCAGCCGGTTGAATTGCATTTTTCGGCCCCTTATACTGAATACTATAGGTAGTTCCCAAGGCATCTCCGTACAATTGCTGCCACTGTGGGCCAGAACTACAGGAGTTCAAGAGCAAGAGAAACAAAAAAGGGCAGAATAAACTGCCCTTTAAATATTTTAATCTAGCCTCCAAAATCATCGAAGGAAACGTTTTCAGGAGGCACACCCCAGTCATCTACCATTTTCAATACCGCCTGATTCATCAGTGGAGGTCCACAGAAATAATATTCTATATCCTCAGGTGCTTCATGCTCTGTGAGGTATTGGTCTATCACTGCTTGATGAACAAAGCCGGTAAATCCATCTCCTTCTGGATCGTCCATGTCTTTTTTATTGACCCAATTGTCTTCTTCCATTGGTTCAGATAGAACCACATAGAAATTAAAATTGGGAAATTCTTCTTCAATTTTCTTAAAGTGGTCGAGATAAAACAATTCTCTTTTACTTCTTCCGCCGTACCAATAGGTTACTTTCCTTCCTGTCTTTAAGGTGTGAAATAGGTGGAAAAGGTGAGAACGCATTGGAGCCATTCCCGCACCACCGCCTATATAAAGCATCTCGGAACCGGTGTCTTTTATAAAGAATTCTCCATAAGGGCCAGAAATGGTCACTTTGTCACCTGGTTTGCATCCAAATACATAGGATGAGCATATTCCTGGATTTACGTCCATCCAACGGTTGTTCTTTCTATCCCAAGGTGGAGTTGCAATACGGATATTGAGCATTACTATATTGCCTTCAGCAGGATGATTGGCCATACTGTAAGCTCTGAAAATCGGCTCATCGTTGATCATCTTCAAATCCCAAAGACCATATTTATCCCATTCCGATTTAAAGTCCATCGGATCTCTTCCCTCGGCCACTAGTTCCGGGTGAGCTGTTATGTCAATATCTTTAAAATCAACTTCAATCGGCGGTACATCTATTTGGATATAGCCCCCTGCCTCAAATTCAAGATTTTCTCCCTCTGGAAGCTTGACAACAAATTCCTTGATAAAGGATGCAACATTGTAATTAGAAACTACCTCACACTCCCATTTCTTGATTCCAAATACTTCTTCAGGTACGTTGACAACCATGTCTTCCTTCACCTTTACCTGGCAAGCAAGTCTCCAATTGTCCTTCTGTTCTTTTCTTTTAATATGACCGGTTTCGGTAGGTAGAATATCTCCTCCGCCTTCTAGCACTTGACACTTACACATAGCACAGGTACCGCCTCCACCACATGCAGAAGGCAAGAATAGTTCTTGACCCTGCAATGCATTCAACAATGTACCACCTGCAGCAACTTCAACCGTTCTTTCGCCATTGATATTAAGGGTGACATTCCCCTGTTTTACCAAACGCTTGGCTGCAACCTGCAGCATGAGTACCAAGAATAAAATGACCACTGTAAAGACTGCAGCTGCAGCTATGATCACATTTAAATTAATTTCTAATAGCATCATATAATCTTCTTAGAATGGCAGTTTAAAACCCATAAAACTCAAAAATCCAAAAGCCATTAAACCAACAGTTATAAATGTTATTCCCAAACCTCTGAGCGGCTTTGGTACATCCGAGTATTGTAGTTTTTCACGAATTGCAGCAAGAGCAACCACAGCGAGGAACCAGCCTAATCCTGATCCCAATCCAAAGACAGTTGCCTCACCGAGATCATACTCTCTGCCAGGCAAAAAGAGAGCTCCTCCCAATATGGAACAATTCACCGCAATGAGTGGTAAAAATATTCCCAATGCGTTATACAACGAGGGAGACAGTTTTTCAACCGCCATTTCTGTCAATTGCACAAAGGCCGCAATAATGGCGATGAAGACGATAAATCTCAACACTTCAAGATTGACTGTAGCAAAGCTTTCACTTACCCACATTAAGGCACCTTCTTTCAAAAAGAAATTATAAACCAACCAGTTCAACGGAATGGTAATACCCAAAACGAAGATTACGGCCATTCCCAGACCTACTGCTGTCTTGATCTTCTTAGAAACTGCCAAATAGGAACACATTCCCAGGAAGTATGCGAAGATCATATTGTCAACGAAAATGGACTTTACAAAAATGTTTAAATAGTGTTCCATGCTTATTCTTCTTCTGAGTAACCATTGCGGGCTCTTTGAGCCCAGATTAATAATCCTAAAACTATACATGCTCCAGCAGTGGATGTCAATACTCCGTTTCCACCATAGTTTATTCCAACTGCTTCAAATACCTTGTAATTGTAGATCGAACCACTTCCGAGAAACTCTCGAACAAATGCAACCACAAGCAAGATCGCCGCATATCCAAAGGCATTACCCGTAGCGTCTAAGAAAGATGGCCACGGCTTATTGCCCAATGCGAATGCTTCTAACCTTCCCATAACTATACAATTGGTAATGATCAGGCCGACAAAG
>JAHEKB010000255.1 GCA_024638525.1 Bacteroidota bacterium | reverse complement strand
TTGAACAAGGGATTGTTGAAGTCTTCTCGACATTTCGAACAAGAATATGTCAAACCCATTGAAAAAGATGCTGATAAAGACAAGGCTGATGAATTGCGAAAATTGGTCCACCCCTTTGTGCTCAGAAGGACCAAGAAACAAGTAGCAAGTGATCTACCGGAATTGATAGAAAAAACCGTGAGTTGCAGCATGAGCAAGGAACAAGAGAAGAGGTACGAAGAGGTGAAATCAGAGTACAGAAATCAGCTCTTGGGAATGGTGGAGGAAGAGGGCTTGAAAAAAAACAAGCTATCCATACTACAAGGCTTGACCAAATTGAGATTAATTGCTGATCATCCAAAATTGGTAGACCGACAGTATACCGGTGATAGCGGAAAGCATCAAAGCATTTTGGATCACATAGAGACCGTGGTTAAGGAAGGGCATAAGGTATTGGTCTTTTCACAATTTGTGGGATACTTGCGCATACTCCAAAACGATTTGGATAGGCTGGAGCTTCCATATTTGGTTCTTACGGGAGAAGTCAATACTCAGGAACGCCGAAAGCGCGTTGACGATTTTCAGAACTCTGACCAACATCCGATCTTTCTGATATCATTGAGAGCAGGGGGCGTTGGTCTCAACCTGACGGCAGCGGACTACGTTTTTATCACGGATCCATGGTGGAATCCCGCTACAGAAGCTCAGGCTAGAGACCGCACCCATAGAATTGGGCAGACGCGAAATGTCATGTCTTATAAATTCATTAGTAGTGGAACAATTGAAGAGAAGATCCTGCAATTGCAAGAGCGAAAAAAAGGCTTTGCTGAGGATGTCATCAAATTGGAAGAGAATATTCTAAAATCCCTAGATGTGGAAGAATTAAAGAAGTTGTTCAGTTGATTCCAATTTCACTGATTGCTTGGAGGCATTCAGGCCGTTTTTATTACTTTGCACGTCAATATTAAATTTATGGCAGGACACAGTAAATGGGCTAATATCAAACACCGGAAGGCAGCGCAAGATGCAAAGCGATCTAAGATCTGGACAAGGATAATTAAGGAGCTGACTATTGCTTCAAGAGATGGAGGTCCTGATCCTGAATCAAACCCCTCCCTAAGGCTGGCTATTCAGAATGCCAAGGGTGCAAATATGCCCAAGGACACCATGGAGCGGGCTATTAAAAAGGGTTCTGGCGAAGGTGCTGACCAGCTTCAAGAAGTTACTTATGAAGGTTATGCGCCTTATGGGATAGCCGTATTTGTAGAAGCGACTACGGACAATTTGAACCGGACCGTAGCTTCGGTGAGGTCCATATTTAACAAGTATGATGGCTCGCTTGGCACCAATGGTTCCTTGAGCTTTATTTTTACTCAGAAGGGCGTATTTACAATGGACAATGAATCATTGGGTGGAAAGGATCCCGAAGAGCTAGAACTGGAGTTTATTGATGGCGGAGCAGAGGAGGTAGATAGAGATGAAGAATTGACAATAGTCACGACTTCCTTCGAAGACTATGGAAATATGCAGCAAAAACTAGCTGAGCTAAATATTGAACCTAAATCTGTCGAACTTCAACGCATTCCAAATACGACAACTGAACTCGATGTGGAGACTGCTAAGAAGGTATTGAATATCATAGATAAATTTGAAGAGGACGACGATGTACAAGCCGTTTATCACAATATGGCGATGACAGATGAGCTCCTCAACGATATATAATGGATAAAAGAGACAAACTCAGTGCAAAGATCAAAGAGTCCAAACTGGGCGGAGGTCAAAAGAGGATAGATGCACAACACGGCAAAGGAAAGCTCACAGCAAGGGAGCGATTGGATCTTTTGCTCGACCGGAATTCCTTTGAGGAAATTGGCGCCTTGGTCAAACACAGGAGCACAGATTTTGGACTGGATAAACAACATTATCCAGGTGATGGAGTGGTTACCGGCTATGGAACGATAAACGGCAGGTTAGTTTATGTCTTTTCGCAGGACTTTACGGTATTTGGCGGATCGTTGTCTGAAACTCATGCTGAAAAGATCTGTAAACTCATGGATCTAGCCATGAAGAACGGCGCTCCATTAATCGGTCTAAACGATAGCGGGGGTGCGCGAATTCAAGAAGGTGTGGTCTCTTTAGGAGGTTATGCAGACATATTTTATAGAAATACATTGGCCAGTGGGGTGATTCCTCAGATATCTGCTATCATGGGCCCTTGCGCCGGTGGAGCGGTCTATTCTCCAGCGATTACTGATTTTATTTTGATGGTCGAAAATACCTCCTATATGTTCGTGACAGGACCTAATGTAGTTAAGACGGTCACCAATGAAGAAGTAAGTTCTGAAGACTTAGGTGGGGCTTCTGTTCATTCTGAAAAGTCCGGGGTAGCACATTTGACAGCGGGTAACGACGCGCAAGCCATTGAAGAGATCAAAAAACTGCTATCATATATGCCACAGAATTGTGAAGATAGCCCTGAAGACTTGCCTTATGAATTGGGCAATGAAGAACGTGAAGTTTTAGCGGCTATTGTCCCTGAAAATCCTAATCAACCCTACGACATTAGAGAGGTAATAGATGGAGTAATCGACCCTGAGAGCTTTTTTGAGATTCATGAAAATTTTGCTCCAAACATCGTGGTTGGTTTTGCTCGACTTGCTGGCCGAAGTATAGGAGTTGTAGCTAATCAACCGGCTTATCTCGCCGGTGTATTAGATGTACAGTCTTCACAAAAAGGAGCACGATTTGTGCGTTTCTGCGATTGTTTTAATATACCTCTCTTAGTATTTGAAGATGTTCCTGGTTTCTTGCCCGGAACAGATCAAGAATGGAATGCCATCATCACCAATGGAGCTAAGCTGCTTTACGCATTTTCAGAAGCTACGGTTCCTCGCATAACAGTCATCACACGCAAGGCGTATGGCGGTGCGTATGATGTCATGAATTCGAAACACATTGGAGCGGACATGAATTTTGCCTGGCCCAGTGCTGAGATTGCTGTGATGGGAGCCAAGGGGGCTGCAGAAATTATATTCAGAAAAGAGATTGCCGAGGCCAAAGACAAAGAAGCAGCATGGAA
>JAHEKB010000254.1:620-3091 GCA_024638525.1 Bacteroidota bacterium | reverse complement strand
CCGTTCTATGATTTGTTCAAACAAAAGCTTTACCCAGGCCGGCACTCCTGCCACCATACCCACATCCCAATGCGGTGCTTCATCTGTGATCTTGGCAATTTTTTGTTGCCAGTCTTTCTCGCTTCTGATATTGGGTTCGGGTTTTGATATCCGCTGGAAAGGAATAGGTACTTTGTCTGTTGTTATCCCACTTAAATCTCCTGAATAGTACATGCCATTGTATTCCAATGCAGTACTTCCTCCTATCATCAGCCAGTGTTTGGCCATATAATCCTTGGGTACGTCTGTTTGAGAAATCGCAAGGATTTGTCTCAAGCTAGCTCTTCGAATTGCACGAAGCATTTGTTTGCTCACTGGAATATACTTTGAGCTACCATCTGAAGTACCAGAACTCACGGCGTAGTGTTCAATCATCCCTGGCCAGCTCACATTCTCTTCGCCCATTCTACATCTGCTCCACCAAGGCAACATTCTCAAATAGTCTCCGGCCGGGATTGCTTGTTGAAAGTCCTCAACCATCGTGTCAGAATGCAGAATTCCCTCAAATAAATAATGCTTGCCAAATGCGGTGTCTTTGGCCTTGGTCAATAGTTTTTTTAGCGTCGACTTCTGGACTTCAAAACCTTCTTCAATATTTAACCGAAGAAAAACCCCTCTTTTTTTCGTGACCGAGCGTAATCTTTGTAGCATGGATGCTAGACAAATTTAGGCATTCTCACCGCTCATGACAGAAACAGCAAAAGATAAATGGTTCAAAATCAGGAACCTCATAGAACAGGTCTTTAATAAGACGCCCGATCTAAGCGCTGTGCTATATGTCATCGGGATGCGTGAGTTGGGAACTTCCAATCAGGATTTTACCAAGGAACAAAAAGTGCGATTGATGCATATCGCTGTATGCAGGGTACTCAGCTCATCGGGACACTACCAGCTCAAAGGAACCGACAAGAACGGCTGGCCGGATTGGGAATTGGTCGAAAAGCTTCCGCATCAAGATCTCTTTGAACAAGAAACCTATTTAAGACATCATATCATCAACTATTTCGAAGAAGAAGAGCTGATCTAAATAGGCCCTGAAAAAACATTCTCTTTAGCTTTTCCACAACGCTGTCTTTTGAACGTGAATTTGATAATTTTGCCTAATTTTTTACATCCATGCCTATAGACACATCCATCAAATCAGTTCTTATAATCGGAAGCGGACCCATCATCATTGGACAAGCCTGTGAATTTGATTATTCCGGCAGTCAGGCTGCACGAAGTTTGAAAGAAGAAGGGGTTGAAGTTAGCTTGATCAATTCTAATCCCGCAACTATTATGACTGATCCCGTAACTGCGGATCACATTTATCTTCTCCCCTTGACTGTAGAGAGTATAGAAAAGATTTTGCAAGAGCAGCAGATAGACGCAGTTCTGCCAACAATGGGTGGTCAGACAGCATTAAATCTAGCAATAGAAGCTGATCAGGTAGGTATTTGGGACAAGTACAATGTGCGGATCATTGGAGTTGATATCAATGCAATTGAAAAAACAGAAAACAGAGACCTCTTTAGGCAATTGATGATTGACATAGAAATTCCAATCGCTAAATCCAAAATTGCAAATAGCTATTTAGAAGCCAAGGAAGTTGCCCAAGAAATTGGCTTCCCTTTGGTGATAAGACCCTCTTATACGCTCGGCGGTTACGGAGGTGGGTTTGTTCACGCCAAAGAAGATTTTGATGTTGCAGTTAAGCGAGGTCTTGAGGCATCTCCTACGCACGAAGTATTGGTGGAGCAGGCCGTTCTGGGATGGAAAGAATACGAACTTGAGTTGCTGCGTGACGGCAAGGATGACATAGCAGTAATTTGTACCATTGAGAATTTGGACCCTATGGGAATCCACACTGGTGATTCTATAACGATTGCACCGGCTATGACCTTGAGCGATACCTGCTTTCAAGAGATGAGAGACATGGCATTCAAGATGATGCGCAGCATGGGGACATTTGCCGGAGGTTGTAATGTTCAATTCTCCGTTAATCCTGAGAATGAAGATATCATAGCCATTGAAATCAATCCGCGGGTCTCTCGATCATCAGCGCTTGCTTCAAAAGCCACTGGATATCCCATTGCAAAAATCGCAGCAAAACTCTCCCTGGGTTATTATCTGGATGAATTAAAGAATCCGGTAACCAAAACTACCTCTGCCTTTTTTGAGCCTGCAATAGACTATACCATCATTAAGATTCCTCGTTGGGATTTCAATAAATTTAGGGGGGCAGAAAAAACCCTGGGCTTACAGATGAAATCTGTAGGCGAGGTTATGGCTATTGGCAGAAGTTTCCAAGAAGCATTGCAAAAAGCATGTCAATCACTGGAGATCAAAAGGCTAGGGTTAGGCTCAGATGGTTGGGAGTTAAAAAAACTGGATCCCATCATTGAAAGTCTAAAGAATCCGAGCTGGGATAGAATATTTCACGTTAAAGATGC
>JAHEKB010000254.1:0-610 GCA_024638525.1 Bacteroidota bacterium | reverse complement strand
TAAAGATGCTTTGTCTTTGGGAGTGCCTATCACTTCTATACAAAAGTTAACCAAGATTGACCCTTGGTTTCTCGAGCAGATATATGATCTGGTAAGAACTGAACGCGAAATGAAAAAATACACTCTTGAGAACATCAATCCCGATCTCTTGAGAGTGGCCAAGGAAAAAGGATTTTCCGATGCACAGATTGCACACACCCTAGGCGATTGTACCGACAAAGATGTCTATTCAAAAAGAAAGTCTGTGGGTATTCATCGCGTATATAAAATGGTCGACACCTGTGCAGCAGAGTTTAGTTCTACGACCAATTACTTCTATTCCACCTTTGACGGCGAGAATGAGTCTACAGTATCTGATAAAAAGAAGATCTTAGTCATTGGTTCTGGACCCAACAGAATTGGTCAGGGAATCGAGTTTGATTACAGCTGTGTTCACGGCTTGATGGCTGCTCAAGAATGCGGATATGAAGCAATCATGATCAATTGCAATCCGGAAACAGTAAGTACGGATTTTGACACGGCAGATAAACTGTATTTCGAACCCATTTTCTGGGAGCATTTGTATGAGGTGATAGATTTAGAGAAACCTGAGGGTGTCATTGTTCAGTTA
>JAHEKB010000253.1 GCA_024638525.1 Bacteroidota bacterium | reverse complement strand
AATCTCGCTGTTGCCAGTGATCCCTCAAACTAAATAGAGGTTCCCACTCCTGCTGCATCAATTCTGCAGGAACAAGATAATACCTCCCTGATATTAGTTCTTCATCAAAGAGCATGATCTCTTCACTAGCCTTTGAAATATAATACGGAATTTGATAGGCAATGAGAGGAGCCGTCCTAAAACTTGCACTATCTAGGCGCAAAGGCCCAATACTTGCATCACTTGTAAATTCGTATGCGGTTCCATATAGATGTACCTGTTTACCATTACAGATTTGCATGAGTTGGGCAACTTCCTCTCTGTAGAACTTATCGGCCTTGCGCTGTGTTGCACTTAATATTCCATAATTAAAACCTATTCTAGCCAGAAAAAGGAGAGCGGCAAGCGAAAGCACTATATATGGGCTTTTCCAGATCAATGCCGTGAAAAGTGCCAGGGTCACGATAAGCGCGACTAAAGTGAGCAGGCGCGTGAGGTGCCATGAGTCGGTATATAGCAACACAGAGGATACAGCAAATAATGCAACCAAACTTCCCAATATTTGAAGCACTGTCCTCCAACCTTTTGATTGCAATGCTTCTTCGGCACTATATGCTAAAAAATAGCAGACAAAAGGGAAGAACATATAGTAATACCTCGCTTTAAATTCACCAGCGAACCAATAGATCAGGACATTGGTCATGATAAAAAGCAAGGAGAAACTGAGTAAAGAGTTACCGACAATCTCCTTTCTTCTGCCCTTCTTAAACCAAGGAATAAGGAATAAACTCCAGGGAAGTAATAAGACCATAAACTGAAAAGGAAAACTAAAAATCTGTCTAATAACTTGCATCAAGGAAGCTTCTGACGCAGTCCTTTGGCTTGCCTCTTTGAATTGTCTAATTAAAAACGACCAAGCATCAGAATGCTGATTATAGAGAAGAAAATACCCCCCTATTATTAAGGTCATTAGAAGTATTCCAGTCAGGTGTTGTATACTGAGAAGTTTTCGAAATGAACCTTTATAACTGAACCACGCCAACAGAGTAATTCCCTGGAAAGCTAGTGAAGGCATTCCCTTGGTCAGGAATCCGATGGCTGCCAATGCGTAAGTAATCAAGAATAGAGGCCACCATTGTGCTCGTTCGTAATAATGATATATCAAGATCAGCTGTAAAAAAGTCAATAAGGCATAAAAGAGATCTATCTCTCCGCTATTCACACTTCCATAGAAGAGAATATCGGCTCCTGTGATTAAAAAAATGGATGCCCAGATGGCTTTCTGCCGACCTAGTTGGGGCTTTGCAAAAAGGAAGCTGAGTAATGATAGGACAACAATTGACAGCAATCCCGGCAAGCGAACTGCCCATTCCTCATAAGAATTGGTAATCTTAAATACAGCCGCCATGATCCAATTATAAACCGGCGGTTTATTGTAATACTCAACACCATTTATGTGTGGTACTAGATAATTCCCACTCATTTCCATCTCCATACTCACCACAGCGCGCCTGGGTTCTTCAGCTCGCAATTCGATTACTTGTAACGCCCCAAAGAGACCAATCAAGCCCAAAACTATTGTGAGAATGAGGATTTTTCTTTGATCCAAGGCTCAAAGATAAGCAGAGATCAGAGCAACTGAAATTCGAAGCTGGGATGACCGGATTGGCCTATCCCATCGTAAAAGTTTGTAAATCGGAACTTGAAATAGAAAGCATTTCTATTTTTAATGAGGAAGTTCTGGTTTGAGACAATTTCATATGCTCCTTTATCCAAGCTATAGAACTTCCAGTCGTAACCAATCTCATCCGTATAGCTCACACTCCAATCTAAACTGTCTGCTGATTCAGCTGTAAGATTCGCAAAAGATCCATTTAATTCTTTTACTGAAGCGCTTGGACATAAAGCACCAAAGACCTCGTATTCAATTTGCTCTACATCAAAATAATGCAGGTATTTCCCCATCACTATATCATAGTCCGCAGGCGATGGAAGTTGAGTGCTTTCTTCAAATAAGATACTAAACACTTCACCTTCATTCAAATTCACGGCAATCAGTTTCGTTGAATTCAATGGCGCATATTCGATTTTATATACTTGACCATCGTAGCTGTAGCGAAGTTTACAGTGCCCTTGTTCTTGACCGGCATCATCCTTACCCATGTATAAGATATAATCGGTATCTGGCTGCAATCGCCATTGATCTTCTGCTTTCTGCATTGAAGAGAACTGCAAACCCGATGTATCTGTCAATTCTACTAATTCCTTAGGGCTTTCAGCAACCGTGATATACCTGAACATATTAATCATCAGCTTACCGTCAAATGCCGTAACATCAAAGTCGATCGGTCTAGCAGTGGCAATTAATTCAGCTTTCTCGAGATCGTAGAACAGAATATCGTTCTTTAAGGCACCAGAGCTGAGCTCAACGGAATTAACATTACCTCTGAAAAAAGGCTCAACCGCTTCTTCTTTCGGCATACAAGCACCAAAGATTACCATATATACAACAAAATACTTATTTAAAAATCTCATAGCGAATAGTGATAAAATAGGTTCGACCAGGGCTGATATTGGTTGAGATGCTACTCTGTGTATGGGCCCCTTGAAATAGTGTAGAAGTAATATTTACGACATTCAATAGGTTTCTCAAGCCAGCAGTAACACTCAATCTCTTATTCATTAACTTCTTATTGAAGCTCAAATCGATCATGCTGTATGCTGCCATTTCTGATATACTTAACTCACCGCTGGCAGTATCTTCAAAGACATTGTTCAATTCACCAAAATGGTTGATGAACACATTGACTACAAGATCGTGGTCCGGGAATTTTACAGAGGGTTGAATCACCCATTGTGGTGAAAAGTTAAATTCCGCTTCTGAGTCCTCAAGTCCTGTAAATCTACCTGTGTAATTGAAATTGACCGATAGGTCAAAATTCTTGTATGACATTCGCTGAGCGACAGATGTTCCAACAGTTTCAAACCGACTAATATTATTATAGGTAGCTTCAAGCGGGCCTAAGATGGTCAATTCTATTTTGTCGTTTATCCTATTGTAGAACAGATCTAAGGAGGTAAACCAAGCCCAATCGCCTTTTGAGTAGAACTTCTGATAA
>JAHEKB010000252.1:1481-3100 GCA_024638525.1 Bacteroidota bacterium | reverse complement strand
GCCCAATTGCGCCAGCCCTTTTTCTAAGTTGTGGTTGATTTGGGCCAATTCCTCATTTATAAAGTGCTCAATTTCTATCACCCTCTGGCTTAAGGCCAGCAAGGAGTCTTCCACTATGCGCGAATCGTCCTTAATTCGACCTTGTTTTTGGCGCAACTCCACATATTTGGGGCTGTAGTTCCTGTTTTCTTTAAAGCCATCCTGTACATCTTCTTGGTCAAAAGACAATTGAATCACATTTTCCAAAATTTGCCTCAGGGCTTTATAGTCCTCTTCCCGCTGCTGCTCGTATGCTTCTTCCATGGACTGCTGCATTTTTTCAGCCATTTGTTGCAATTTATCTGCAGCTTCCTTTTGATTTTCGGCGGCTTTTTTGTTTTTGCCTTTATTCATTTGCTCGCCCGCTTCTTGCATTTGGTCTTCTACCTCTTGGCGTTCTTTTTCGGGATCATCCAATTTTTTGGGAGTCTTTAGTGCCTGATTCTTTTGATCAATGTCTTTTAAATCTTTTTTAAGGGCTTGGCTGCGCTTCTTTAGTTCTTCTTGCTCTTTCTGCAGTTTTTCGCTTTTGCTTTTAGCCTCTTCGGTTTTCTGGGCAAGCTCTTTTTGGTCTTTGGCCAATTCCTGCATTTCTCTAATACTTTGCTCCAGCTTCTTTTCAAGTTCCAATTCCTTAAAGAGTTCGAGCATGCGATCTAGCTCTTTATTCATTTGCTTTTCAGAGAGTTGAAACTGCTCCATTTTCTCTTGCAGCTCATCCATCTTGCCTTCATTCATCAACTCCCTAATCTTATCCATCAACTCTTTCATTTCATCATCCATCACTTCTTCAAAGAGTTCTTGCAGTTTTTCCTGTTTGTCTAGGAGCTTCTCACTCAAGGGGCTGAAGGTTTTTTCTTGCAGGTCTTTTTTTAGATTTTGTTCTAAGCTGTGCTGCAATTGCTTTTGCAGTTTTTCTTGCTTGTTTAAAAGCTCTTCAATTTTCTTTTTGTCGTTCCAATCCAGACGCTTTTTTTCTGTTAGCATGCGCTCCACAGACTCTATATCTTCTTGCAAATTTTCTGCTGAACTGCTGGCCTCTGCCAGTTGTTCTTTAATCTTTTGATTGCTAAGTTCACTAAACTGCTTTAATTCCTCTTTAGTGGGTGCCTTATACACTGTATTGGCAGTCTGGCTAGACTTAACGCCATTGATACCGTCGTTGTCCCAGACTTTGAAAAAATAGTGCAATTCATCTCCAGCTTGAATGTTTAGGTCCTTAATATCCCATAAATGAAAGAAACTCTCTTGATTTTGGCCATTTAAGGGCAATTTGTTTTGCGATGATTGTAGCAATTCTCCTTGGCGAAAATGGCTATAGTGGAATTGAAATTTAGACAGGCCGTGATCGTCTGCTAGTTCTCCAATAAAATACATGGAATGCAAGCTGTTGCTGTCTTGCTGCGAGCGCACATTGATCTTTGGATAGAGGTCTGGAATAACCTGAATGTAATAGAGCAAAGAATCTCCATTAGAAATGTCTGCGTTGCTGGTGTGTATGCTCAGTTTTTGAGATTTCCTGAACAGTTGAGAATGCCTAAAGCCCTGTTTAGACTCCTTTAGCAATTTGGAGCCCGGTT
>JAHEKB010000252.1:0-1471 GCA_024638525.1 Bacteroidota bacterium | reverse complement strand
CGGTTCTATGCGCAGGCTTTTCACTTTAGAAGTCTCAAATTTCCAATGAATTTGGGTGCCTTCTGGAACGCTTAATTCACCACTAGCGGTCAATCGCTGGTTTTCTCTATTTAAATAGCTTGGAAAATCAAGCACGGCCTCATAAGACCTGAGATTGGGTTTTTGCAATAGATCGATTTGGTATGCTTTGCTGCGAAAACCGCCTGCTTCAAAATAGATATCTTGATCGCCAGATTGTCCGGGCAATTCAAATTCATAAGTACCCAAACGCTCCGATCGCATTTTAAATTGAACGCCCCCAATGTGCACATAAACTGCTTCTGGGATAGCGGTGCCGCGCAAATAAAGTTGAATGGGGATTGGCTCTTGTTCCACTGCCTGCAAACTGCTGGGGTCTAGCTCAAAACTAAAGGGTGCAGGAATTTCAAATTCCTTTTGAAATTGAATTACTCGCTGTGTGCTGTCTTTGAATCCCGGAATAATTAGCAGCAATACCAACAGTCCTAAGGCGGGAATTAAACCGTACTTAATGGCCTTGACCTTGGCACTAAAGTCTATAGCTTTAACAAAAGGCAGGGGTTGCAAAGCCCGGCTTCTCTGCTCAATAGTAGCCAAAAGAAGTCCACTTTCAGATTGTGCTAATTCCTTTTTAAGTTGAATAGCATTCAGCAGCTTGTCTTTTACCTCTGGAAAATGATTCCCGATAATTTTGGCGGCATTATCGCGGTCTAAGGATCGCCTTAAGTTAAAAAGGGCCAAGAGCGGTCTAAGTAAATACCAGAGGGCAATAGCACTCAATAAAAGGGCATAGGTGCAAAAAAGAATTAAACGGACGTTGGAGCTAAAACGTCCCAAATACTCCAAGCCGCTGATTAAAAAAAAGAGAATCACCGAAAGAGATAGGGTAAGTATAAAGCCTTTTACCACCTCATTTCGGTAGTATTTCCGAATAAACTCATCCAGTTTATACTCTAAACTCTGCTCTTGTGTCCGCACTTGCTGTTTAAACGCAATTACGGCCTAAAATGTTGCTTTTTCAAACCGGTTCTCGGCTTCTAGAACAGAGACCAATTCTCCGTCTATTCTAGCCACTAGAAAGCAGTGGGCAAGACCCAGTTTTTTTAGTTCCCTTTTGAATTCTTCTGCTCTAGATCTTTCTTTAAATCTGCCCAAGACTATAATGCGGTGATTGTTGGAATCTACTTGATCCATCTCTTGTAAATTTTGTAAGTAATTGTCCAAGTTGAAGGATCTATAAATGCCCAATTGTATTTCATAGTACAGCCCGGGCGATTTGGGGTCAAATCGTTGAAGATCAACGAGTTTAGACTCTTTTTCTTTTAAGGTTTTGCTGAGCGAATCAATCAGTATTTGCGATTGCAAGACCTGTTTTTCTAAAGGGCCATTCACTTCTTTTACTTTGTTGAGCGAAAGATTTTCCGCTTCTAATTTCTGAGCTTTAATAAAGAAA
>JAHEKB010000251.1 GCA_024638525.1 Bacteroidota bacterium | reverse complement strand
AACGATATTGTTTGTTGTTAATGTGGATTGGTTCTTCATTTCTCATCGGTTGGTGTTGGCTATAAAGGCTAAAGAACTGGGGTATCGTGTACTTGTTTTGGGAGCAGATACAGGGAGAGCTGAAGAAATTACTGCCGAAGGGATTGAGTTTATTCCTATGAGCATTGACCGATCAGGAACAAACCCAATCAAAGAGATTGCCACATTGTACACTTATTTTAAGATTTTTAAGAAGCTCAAACCCGCTGTAATTCATCACATAACACTTAAACCGGTTGTGTATGGGAGCATTGCAGCTCGCTTGCTTAATATTCCAGTGATAAATGCAGTCAGCGGATTAGGCTATAACCTTTCTGAGGGAAATAGCGGTTTGGCCAAAAGGATTATGGTGAAACTAATGCAATGGGGATTCGGGTATAAAAGAGTGCAATTGATTTTTCAAAATAAGGATGACCAGCGCGCACTTGAAGAATTAGGCATAGTAAAAGGACATCATAAAATTACTATGATCAAAGGAGCAGGGGTAGACCTCAAAGAATTTGCGCATACACCGGTGAATACTTCCTTCCCTCTAAAAGTCATCTTACCTGCCAGAATGTTGTGGGATAAGGGAATAAAAGAATTTAAAGAAGCGAGTGAATTATTATACGAGAGAATGAAAGGCAAGTTGACCTTTCAACTGATAGGTAGGGCAGATAAAGATAATAAGGCAGGGGCAGACATGGACCAGTTAAAGGCATGGCAAGTTCAAGATTATTTTGAATTCTTGGACTATCAAGAAGATATGGTCTCTGTATATAAATCATCCAGCATCGTAGTTCTTCCATCATATAGGGAAGGCATGCCAAAATCGCTCTTGGAGGCATGTGCAATGGGTAGACCAATTGTAACCACTAACGCCATTGGTTGCAGAGAATGTGTTGATCAAGGGGTAAATGGGTATAAAGTCGCAGTGAAGGACTCTGTTGCCTTAGCACACCGTATAGAGGAGATTGCAAATGATTCAATGTTGATGAAAAGAATGGCTAAGGCAAGCCGCATAAAAGCTGAGAAGGAATTCGATTTACGCGATGTAGTTCGAATGCATATGGAGATCTACGAGCAAAGCATTTGATGAAGATGAAGTTGCTGATTACAGGAGCGAGTGGATTTATTGGGAGCAGATTTATCAGCAGTCGCAAGGATAGATATGAACTTATTGAAGTATCCTTGAGAAACACAGCAGTCGATGACATAGACTTGATTACCGCAGAAGCCGTGGTCCACCTTGCTGGCTTAGCACATCAATTTGATGCGATTGATGAAAGTGAATATTTTAGGGTGAATAGGGATCTAACGGTAGAATTGGCACGCAAGGCAAAGGAGGAGGGAGTTCGCCAATTTATCTATATCAGTTCAACCAAGGTTTACGGTGACGGCGAAGACGATGTATTCTACAATGAATTCAGTGACTGCGTGCCTACAGACCCTTATGGTTGGAGTAAGTTAGAGGCAGAACGAGAATTAAAGTTATTGGACTCAGAAGAATTCACCGTTTCTATCATCCGTCCACCATTGGTTTATGGCCCTGGGGTCAAGGGTAATCTTCTTCTATTCATGAAATTGGCGCGTTTGCCCATTCCCCTTCCTTTCAAAGGTGTAAACAACAATAGAGCCATGGTCTATGTAGATAACCTGATATCTCTGATAGACAAACTGATAGACAAAAGAATGAGCGGGACCTATACCTTGACTGACTCAAATAGGATTTCAACAGAGGATTTAATTCGAGAGATTCGACTTCAACGTTGGAAGAAGGCGTATCTGTTTAGGTTGCCGAGATTCTTGATGTGGCCACTTAAGAGGATCAAACCCTCCATCTTTCAAAGGCTTTATGGATCGTTTAATGTCAATTGCGAACATACATTGGAGACCTTGGGATACGCTAATCCATACTCATTCAAGGAGGGTATCGCGGCTATGGTACAGCATTTTTCTGAAGAAAGAGGAATATGAACTTAATGGTATTCATACTGCTATCCTTGCTCTATACTTTCCTGTATCTGAGAATCGCACGTAAATATGAGATAGAGGATATTCCAAACCAAAGAAGTTCTCATCAGTATCATACAATTAGAGGAGCAGGTTTGATTTTTATTCCTATTCTATTGAGTACAATCCCAATTCTTGGCGCTGACCAATTTGTTTTAATAGCAGCACTTTGCATAGGTGGATTGACCGGATTTGCTGACGATCTGTTGGATATGAAAAGACGGTATCGCTTGATGCTCTATGCTCTTGCTGTCGCCCTAGCTATTGTTGCTGCTGGATTATTGCAGAAAGATATTAGTTGGTATATCTCCATCCTGGCATTTATTATCACATTGGGCACAGTAAATACCTATAATTTCATGGATGGGATTAATGGAATTAGCCTACTTTATGCCTTGGTTCTGGTTCTAAGCCTCTGGTTTTTTCAAGTTGAATTGCAGCTCGAATTATTGCAAGAGCCAGTGTTTTATGGATTAGTGACGTCTATCTTTATACTCTGCTATCTCAATGTGCGCAAACGAGCTAAGGCCTTTATTGGAGACGCAGGAAGTATCTTTTTAGGCATATTTAGTGCTTTCGCAATTTTGGGATTGATAAACGAAACCAATAATCCGGTGTATATCATTCTTTTGGCGGTTTATGGTGTGGATTCAGTGGGCACCATACTTCTGAGATTAACTCGTAAAGAGAATATCTTCAGTGCGCACAGGCTGCACATGTATCAAATGTTGGCCAACGAAAAAGGATATGGTCATTTGAGCGTAAGCGCTAGTTATGCATTCGTCCAACTGCTCATCAATACTATTCTAATTTTAAGTATCAGGTCTGCTCGATTCGACACTTTTATACTGTTGCCCCTAACCCTTGGTATACTTGTGATGGTTTACGTAATTCTCAGAGTATACCTCATCAGGGATTTTAGCTTTACCAAATCCAATGCTTAAGCAACTGCTAATTGTTTGTCACAATTATTATCCCGCCAGAACAGCAGATGCCGTTAGAATGGGCTTTATGGTAGATACTCTATCTGAAGATTTTCAAATTACTGTGCTGTGTTCCAGTGGAGGAGAAG
>JAHEKB010000250.1 GCA_024638525.1 Bacteroidota bacterium | reverse complement strand
GGCAGGGTCAGGTGGATAGAATAACCCTTTATCTTTAACTGCTTGTTGCAAACTTTCATTAATTACACCGCTTTCAACAGTCACTTGAAAATTTTCTTCATCGATTTCAATGATTCGGTTGAGGCGTTCTACACTTAAACTAACCCCTCCTTGAATGGGTAAACTTCCACCGCTCAAACCGGTACCCGCTCCACGCGGTGTAATCGGAATCGAATGCATCTGACAATAATGAACGACTGCACTCACATCTTCAACACTCTCGGGGAATACAACCACCTCAGGTGGAAAGTTGAGGTCTTCTGTGTGATCAGAACCATAGGATGCAAGAACGTCTGAACTGGTAGAGAGTTTCTCAGTTCCTATCAATTTTTCAAGTGCGGCTAACCATTCCATTTGATCGAATACCTTATAATTGAAGCAAAGTTATAAGGAATGAGAAAGTTATCTATTTTTCTAGTTAATCTTCTGGTAATCACAGCGTTTGCACAAAAGCGTGACATTAGCTTAGAAGACATTTGGGCGAGCGGTGCCTTTTATCCTAATACAATATCAGGTTTTGTGAATTTGAGTGATGGTAAGAGCTATTGCATCAAAACTTCAGATGAACCTGGTAACGCCTTGGTAGAAAGCTATGATTATCAAAGCGGGGAAAAGACTGGAGTTGTTATAGATGGAAGTAAGATTGCGGCCAAGCTGGGTGTGGAGAGCTTTTCTTTTTCAAAATTCCAGATGAGTGCGGATGAAAGCAAAGCCTTGCTTCAGTACGCTGCAGAACCCATATTCAGGCATAGTACAAGAGCACATTTTGTTGTGGTCGACTTAAAGTCTTATGATCTAATTGCTCAATCCAAAGAAAAGGTTAGATACCCGAGCATGGACCCCACAGCGAACCGATTGGCCTATGTATTGAACAACGACCTCTATGTTTTGGACTTCGCAAAAGGGAAAACCCGAAGGGTGACTAAGGATGGAGAATATAACAGCATCATAAATGGTGCGGTGGATTGGGTTTACGAAGAAGAATTTGGCATGAGTAGAGGGTTTGAGTGGAATGCAGATGGAAGCCATATTGCCTATTATCGCTTTGATGAAAGTAGCGTGAAAAAGTGGGTTATGCCAATGTATGATAATCTCTATCCCGAGCAGTATACATTTAAATATCCCAAGGCCGGTGAAGACAACAGCACAGTTGATGTATATATCTGCAATGTGCTTAAGGGCAAAGAGAAAAAACTGGAATTGGGTTCCGAGAACGATCAGTATTTACCTCGAATCAAGTGGACATTGGACCCCAATGTATTAAGCGTTCAACGCCTAAATAGATTGCAGAACAACTGGGAGCTCTTGATGGTTAACAGTGATGGAACAGTCAATCAAGCTTTGGAAGAAAAGAACAAATACTATGTTGACATCACAGATAATATTTTTTATCTAAAAGATGGCAGGCATATGATTGTCAATAGCGAAAAGAATGGCTACAATCATCTTTATTTTCACAAAGTAGATGGGCCACAGGTCTTTCAGATTACCAAAGGCAAATGGGATGTAGATAAAGTATTGGCCATTGACGAGAAGAATGAACTGATCTATTTTAGCTCCTCAGAAGTATCGCCAACCGAGCGCCATATCTACAGCATATCTTTTGAAGGAAAAAATAAAACGCAATTGAGTTCAGAATCGGGATTCCATTCTGCAAAGTTCAGTAACGATCAGTCGCTATGTCTTCATACTTTGAGTACAGCAGACAAGGGGATGATATACACTATTCGAAATGCGGACTGGACTTTGGTTAGAACTGTAGAAGACAATTCAACTTTCAATGAAACTCTTAAGGGATTCAATATGAGTGGAATTGAATTTTCCAGTTTAACCACCGCTGAAGGAGTAGATCTCAATTATTGGATCATCAAACCTTCGCAGATGGACAGCGGTAAAAAATATCCTTTGCTCATGTATGTATACGGAGGGCCAGGTTCTCAGACGGTTACCAATGAGTTCATGTGGAGCAACTATTTCTGGTATCAAATGCTCGCCAATAAATACAATATCGTCATCGCTTCGGTAGACAATAGAGGTACAGGAGCGCGCGGGGAAGAATTCAAAAAAATGACCTATAAGCAATTAGGTAAATACGAAACCATAGATCAGATTTCTGCTGCCAAAGAACTCAGAAAAATGGAATTCATAGATGAAGAAAGAATCGGAATTTGGGGTTGGAGCTATGGGGGCTATATGAGCAGTTTGGCTCTGGCCAAAGGCAATGATGTGTTTAAAATGGCCATAGCGGTGGCGCCGGTGAGCAATTGGAGGTATTACGACAATATTTATACCGAACGCTATATGCAACGCCCGCAGGAGAATGCTGAGGGCTACGATCAGAATTCACCCATCAATTTTGTGAAGGATATCAAAGGGAAATACTTGATCGTTCACGGAACAGGTGATGACAATGTTCACTTTCAGAATACCGTTGAAATGGTTGATGAATTGATCAAATACAATATTCCATTCGACTCGGAATTCTATCCCAATCGCAATCATGGTATCTATGGAGGCTTTACCAGATTGCATCTCTACAACAAGATGACCAACTTCATTCTGGAGAATCTCTAAGAGTTTGAAATACAGCTAAAAAGTATATTTTTACCGCTTAAGAATTCAATATGACTGAAGAAGTATTACTCGAAGAACACAAGGACGACCAATGGCCAGATGGCATCAAAGGGCATCCTCAGGGTCTGATGACCTTGTTCTTTTCCGAAATGTGGGAACGCTTCTGCTACTACGGTATGCGGGTGCTCCTTACGCTTTATCTTGTAAAATCATTGATGAAAGGAGATGCTGAGGCAGCTCTAATCTACGGCGCCTATACAGGACTGGTATATGCCGCTCCTATTTTAGGCGGAAGAATGGCTGATCGGTTTTTGGGTTACCGCTATGCGGTAATGCTCGGAGCTGTACTCATGGCCATAGGAGAATTCTTGATTCTCGGAGGCACAGAGCACTTTTTGCTCGTAGGTATGGGAGCCTTGATTGTTGGAAACGGTTATTTCAAGGCCAATATCTCAACCATCGTAGGAAAACTGTATAAAGACAATGATCCTAG
>JAHEKB010000046.1:10719-12525 GCA_024638525.1 Bacteroidota bacterium | reverse complement strand
TAAAATATTGATCTCACCAAGCCGCAGCAATCTGTGCATTTCCTTTCTCTGAGAGCTTAGGGTTGATCCGGTGAGCAAAGCGATTTGAACACCTATGGCTTCTGACCATTCCTTTAATCCCAAATAATGTTGGGTGGCTAATATCTCTGTTGGTGCCATTATACAACTTTGATACCCATTGTCAATGGCCATCAATTGGCTTAGGAAAGCCACTATGGTTTTTCCGCTTCCCACATCTCCCTGTAATAACCTATTCATCTGATGCCCTGAACAGAGATCTTCAGCAACTTCCTTTAGTACCTTTTCCTGCGCCGAAGTGAGTGTAAAAGGCAAATGTTCATTCATGAAGCTTCTGAGCTTTGGCATCTTGCGTTCAAACTTCAATCCGTCATCCTTATTTACCCTGTTCAGCTTTTGCTTGATGAACGGAAACTGCAGGAAGAACAGCTCTTCAAACTTAAATCGGTATTGGCCCTGTTCTATTTCTTGGGTGCTATTAGGCAGATGAATCATGCGAAATGCCTCAGTCCTCAATGGAAGCTTGAGGGCATTCCTCATTTCTTCCGGAAAAATCTCGGGAATACCGTAATGAGGATGACTCATGATATTTCTCATGATCTTTCCGATGGCTTTGCTATCAAATCTCCGATTTCGCATTTTTTCCGTAAGACTGTAAACGGGATCCAGGCCCTTGCGGTATTCAGACTGTAAGTTCAATTCTGGGTGCGCAAAATTCCACTTGGATTTAAACTTACTGGCCTTGCCAAAAAGCACCATTGGAGTGTTGAGTTCCAAGCTCTTTTTGACCCACTGAATTCCTTTGAACCACACCAGTTCTATAGTGCTTTCACCATCAAAGAAGCGGGCTACTAATCTACTGTTGCGCTTGAACCCCACCTCATCCAAGTAGTTAATCACTCCTTTAATCTGGTAATATTCCGTGTCGGATTGGATATCTGAGATTTTGTGAAATACCGAGCGATCTACATATCTAAAGGGATAGTGACTCAACATGTCCGAAACCCTAAAGACACCCAATTCTTCTTGCAGTACCTTAGCTCGGGCATCTCCAATGCCCTTGATGAACTGGATTTCTGTATTTAAAAAGGAATTCATGAATTAAACCAATGGCCAATAAAAGCGCCTATTTCCATCATCCAGGCGATACCGACATGCACTATTATTCCACCAACAATCGACTTGCTGTAATATGCTATTATCCCAAGGAGGCTTCCTCCAAAGAATGAACTTACCAATTCTCCTGCGGGTTTACCGTAGTGGATCACCACATAGAACATCGCCATAGGCAAGATTGCCCTAGGGCCTACTACTCCAATAAAGGCCATGACCATAAAACCTCTAAAGAAAAACTCTATGCTAAAAAAGTCCATCCCATAGAAAAGCTCGTAAATTACAAAATACCATCTGTGATCCGGATTCTCTATACTGAGGTCATAAAAACGCACCCCTCTTGGGTAGGTGCCCAAAAAATCACTTTGAGTGGATGCTAGCACAATCAAAGGCAGCATGATGCCAAGCATGGCGAAATAGGGTTTGGTGTTAAAATTCTTCAAAGTGAATCCATAAAAGTTCATATTTTTTCTATCGGTAAACCACCAATAGATGGTGATGGGCAAAAAGAGTAATGAGCCTCGGATGGTAGTATTAATCAGTGAGTAATACCAACGTGCATGTTCCCAAGACCTAATCTGTTCCCATAATTCTCTCATGTATACGTAGCTGGAAGCTCTGACGGCAAACATTCCAGCGGCAAAAAGGCATAGGAGAATGAATTTTGGATTTCTC
>JAHEKB010000046.1:8082-10709 GCA_024638525.1 Bacteroidota bacterium | reverse complement strand
CCAAAAGGACCAATCCCTGTGGCTCAGGGATTGAATTATATAGCCCAGTAATAAAGGGATTAAATAAATAATCACATGAAACAGGACTATACCGTCTGTCCACAAATACTTCTGTTGGATGTTTTTGATCAAGTCAGTTCCGTAATTCAAATAGGTGAATACGGCTACAAAGGCCAAAGAAAAGATCAGGTCGTAGATGTTTAGATGGTCATTGTAAAAGGTCTTTATGTATTTGAGAATTTGCCTCACAGCGAGTTTTCAAAGCAATACTATTCAGAAGTCCTGAACAATGCAATCATGGGGTATAAAATGTCGGTATCCGTGATGGTCAATTTCTTATACTTGTGCTTAAGAAGATATGACAGATTTTTCCCATTTACATTGCCACAGTCAATATTCTTTATTAGACGGTGCAGCCCGAATAGAAGATATGTTCAGCAAAGCCAAAGCGGACAATATGCGCGCTGTTGCACTCACGGATCACGGCAATATGTTTGGGGTGTTCAAATTCGTCAATGAGGGAATTAAGCAAGGTGTAAAACCCATAGTTGGTTGTGAATTTTATTTGGTCGAAGACCGCCACCGAAAATCTTTCGTAGGCGACAGCAAGGATCAGCGATTTCATCAGTTGATTTTGGCAAAAAACCAGGCGGGATACAAAAACCTCTCCGTACTCTGTTCTCTTGGCTATACAGAAGGTCTTTACAGCAAATGGCCTAGAATAGATAAGGAAATACTCAAAAGACATAGCGAAGGCCTAATCGCCACTTCTTGCTGTATTGGAGCGGAAATACCACAAGCTATACTGCACAAAGGAGAAGAGGCCGCTGAACAATTATTAAAGGAATACCTAGAGATTTTTGGAGAGGATTATTATATCGAGCTCCAACGCCATGGCATTGAGAATATTGATGGTACCGGAATGAGTCAAGAAGACGTTAATCAAGTGCTTATCAAGTTGGCGAAGAAATACGACCTCAAAACTATTGCAACCAACGATTCTCACTATGTAGAAGAAGACGATTGGAATGCTCATGATATTTTGCTGTGTGTCAATACGAACTCCAAACAAAGTGAACCCATTGGAGATGGAAGAGGTCATCGCTTTGGATTTCCAAATCACGAATTTTTTTTTAAGACACAGTCTGAGATGGAAAGCATCTTTGCTGACATCCCTGAGGCCTTGGACAACACCAATATCATAGTGGATTCCATAGAGACTCCTGAATTGCAAAGGGATGTACTGCTTCCTAACTACTCATTGCCCGCCGGTTTTAATACTCAAGACGAATATCTCCATTATTTGGCTTTTGAGGGAGCGAAGAAAAGGTATGGAAGCATAAGCGCTGAGGTAGAAGAGCGCCTAAATTTTGAGTTAAAAGTTATCAGCGATAGCGGTTACCCGGGCTATTTTCTCATTGTTCAAGACTTTACCAGTGCTGCTAAGGATATGGGAGTATGGGTGGGTCCCGGCAGGGGTTCAGCTGCGGGAAGCGTGGTGGCCTATGCATTGGGAATAACCAATGTCGATCCAATATCCTACAATTTGCTTTTCGAGCGATTTCTCAATCCAGAAAGGGTAAGTATGCCCGATATTGATATTGATTTTGATGACGAAGGGCGACAAAAGGTTATTGACTACGTCTTGGACAAGTACGGCAAGGAACAGGTGGCTCAGATAATTACCTATGGATCAATGGCTGCCCGATCTTCATTGCGAGACGTAGGACGAGTTTTAGATGTGCCTTTGCCCGTGGTTGACAAAGTGGCCAAAACATTTCCTGATCATTTGAAAGCAACTTTACAAAAAGTATTGGAAGCTGAAGGGGTCCAAGAAAAACTAAAGAAGGAAATGAATTCCGAACAACTGCAACATGCAGAGGAGTTTCGAAAAATGGCCTCAGGGTCCAATGAAGTCGGTGAAATGATACGAACTGCGGCAAAATTGGAGGGTTCGGTGCGCAATACGGGCATTCATGCTTGTGGAGTCATTATTACTCCCGACAAGATCACCAATTACATACCGGTCAGTAAGGCTAAGGACAACGATCTTTTGGTGACACAATTTGACAATTCAGTCGTTGAAAGTGCCGGTCTATTAAAAATGGACTTCTTGGGATTGAAAACCCTGAGTATCATAAAGGATGCCGTTGAATTGGTCAAAGAAAAGCACAAAGTAGAAATCGTCCCTGACGAAATACCCCTGGACGATAAAAGCACACTCGCTCTTTTCGCCAAAGGCGAGACCAATGGGATTTTTCAATTTGAGTCTCCAGGGATGCAGAAGAACCTCAAGGCGTTGGTGCCAGACAAGTTCGATGACCTCATAGCCATGAACGCCTTGTACAGACCAGGCCCTATGGAGTATATCAAGAACTTCATTGCGCGTAAACACGGCAAGGAGGATATCAGCTATGACCTGCCTGAAATGGAGGAATACTTGGCTGAAACTTACGGCATTACCGTGTACCAAGAGCAAGTGATGCTCCTGTCACAAAAGTTGGCAGGTTTCAGCAAAGGTCAGGCAGATTCGCTCAGGAAAGCCATGGGTAAAAAGAAGATCGAGGAGATGAATAAACTCTATGATCTTTTCATCAGTCAGGGAACGGAGAAAGGTCATCCCGAAG